>JANJTY010000127.1 GCA_024710865.1 Lysobacteraceae bacterium
ACCACGAACGGATCAGTCAAGGCGTCCCGCGCCACCTGAAGAGTCAAGGAAATCCCATGGACCTCGCCCACAAGAAAGCCCTGCAGCAGCTCGACGCCGCCCACCACCTGCACCCCTTCAACGACAACGCCGCGCTGGCGAAGAAGGGCACCCGCATCCTCACCCGCGGCGAGGGCGCGTACGTCTGGGACGCCGACGGCAACAAGCTGCTCGATGCCTTCGCCGGGCTGTGGTGCGTCAACATCGGCTACGGCCGGCGCGAGCTGGGCGAGGTGGCCTCGCGCCAGATGACCGAGCTGGCCTACTACAACAGCTTCTTCCAGTGCACCACCGAGCCCACGGTGCGGCTCTCGGCCAAGCTGGCCGAGCTCTGCCCGGGCGACCTCAACCACGTCTTCTTCGCCAATTCCGGTTCGGAGGCCAACGACACCATCCTGCGCATGGTGAGGCACTTCTGGGCGGTGCAGGAGCAGCCGCAGAAGAACATCTTCATCGGCCGCCACAACGGCTACCACGGCTCGACCGTGGCGGGCGCGAGCCTGGGCGGGATGAAGGGCATGCACAAGCAGGGCGGGCTGCCGATCCCCGACATCCACCACATCGAGCCGCCGTTCTGGTTCGCCGACGGCGGTGACCTGTCCGAGGAGGAGTATGGCCGCCTCTGCGCCAAGCGCCTGGAGGACAAGATCCTCGAACTGGGCCCCGAGCGCGTGGCTGCCTTCATCGGCGAGCCCATCATGGGCGCGATCGGCGTCTACATCCCGCCCCGCAACTACTGGCAGGAGATCGAGAAGATCTGCCGCCGCTACGACGTGCTGCTGGTGGCCGACGAGGTGATCTGCGGCTTCGGTCGCACCGGCCGCTGGTTCGCGGCCGAGTATTTCGACTTCCAGCCCGACATCATGACCCTGGCCAAGGGCATCACCTCGGGCTACATCCCGCTCGGCGCGGTCATGTTCAACGACCGTGTCGCCGGCGTGCTCGCGACCCGGGGCGGCGAGCTGGCGCACGGCTATACCTACTCCGGGCATCCGGTCTGCGCCGCGGTGGCGCTGGAGAACATCCGCATCCTCGAAGAGGAAGGCATCGTGCAGCGCTGCCACGACGAGATCGGTCCCTACCTGGCCGAGCGCTGGAAGACCCTGGGCGAGCATCCGCTGGTGGGCGAGGCCCGCATCGCCGGCATGGTCGGCGCGCTGGAGCTGGTCCCGGCCAAACCGGAACGCCGTTTCTTCGACCAGCGCGGCGTGGTCGGCGCGCGCTGCCGCGACATCGCCCTGGAGGAGGGCCTGATCCTGCGCGCCACCTACGATTCCATGCTGCTCTCGCCACCGCTGATCTGGACTCGGGCGCAGGTCGACGAGCTGGTCGACAAGGCCTGGCGTGCACTTGAACGCACCGCGCCGGAGTTCGGCATCCGCCGCGCCGCTTGACGTACCATCATCGCCAGTCCCCGGGGGTCGGGGTCGGCATCCATCCATCGTTCGAGGGAGAGTCGAAATGAAACTGAAACTGTCACTGTGCATCGCCGCTGGCCTGGCCCTGGCGGGATGCGGCCAGCAGCCTGCCCCGCCAGCCGAGCAGGCCGCCGCCCCGGCGCAGCCGGCCGCGCCTCCGGCGCCGGCCGCGGAGGACAAGGTCCTCAACATCTACAACTGGTCGGACTACATCGCCGAGGACACGGTCGCCAACTTCGAGGCCGAGACCGGCATCAAGGTCACCTACGACGTGTTCGACAGCAACGAGGTGCTGGAGGCCAAGTTGCTGGCGGGCAACACCGGCTACGACATCGTCGTGCCCTCGCTGTCCTTCCTTTCGCGGCAGATCCAGGCCGGCGTGTTCCAGCCGCTGGACAAGTCCAAGCTGCCGAACCATGCCAACCTCGATCCGGAGCTGATGAAGCGGATCGAACCGAAGGATGCCGGCAATGCGCACAGCGTGCCCTACCTGTGGGGCACCACCGGCATCGGCTACAACCCGGAGAAGGTGAAGGCCGCGCTGGGCGACGCCGCGCCGACCGACAGCTGGGACCTCGTCTTCAAGCCCGAGAACATCAGCAAGCTGAAGGGCTGTGGCGTGGCCTTCCTCGATACCCCGCAGGAAATCATCCCGGTCGCGCTCAACTACCTGGGCGAGGATCCGAACAGCTTCGACGAGGCCGTGATCCGCAAGGCGGAGACCCTGCTCGCCAGCATCCGTCCCCACATCACCTACTTCCACAGCTCCCAGTACATCAACGATCTGGCCAATGGCGACATCTGCGTCGCGGTGGGCTGGTCGGGCGATGTGCTGCAGGCGGCCGACCGCGCCGACGAGGCCGACAAGGGCGTGAGCGTCTCCTACGTCATCCCGAAGGAAGGCGCGCCGCTGTGGTTCGACATGCTGGCGATCCCGAAGGACGCCAAGCATCCGCAGAATGCGCACCTGTTCATCGACTACCTGCTGCGCCCGCAGGTTTCGGCCGACATCTCCAATTACGTCGCGTACGCGAGCGGCAACGCCGCCGCACTGCCCCTGGTCGAGGAGGAGATCCGCACCGATCCGGGCATCTACCCACCGGCCGAGGTGCAGGCCAAACTGTTCACCTTCGCGGTGCTGCCGCCCGAGGTGGACCGCCTCTACACCCGCGTCTGGACCACGCTCAAGACCGGTCAGTGAGCCGAGCCTCGTACCCCTCTCCCGCTCGGGGAGAGGGGTCGGGCAGGTGAGCGCGGGACGATGCCGATGCGTGCAAGAGCGGCTTCAGCCGCGACCGCGGGCTTCGTTCACCGCGCCCCGCGGTGGGCTGGGTCGGGGCTGAAGCCCCTCCTGCACGCAGCGCGAGGGTCGGGGTCGAGGCACAGCCAGACAGCACAACAGGGGAATCCGCAGCGCATGAACCAGACCGTCGAAGCGACGCCCGCAGCGGGGCCGGTGCCCGCCGTCGCACCGCAGCGCACCGAGGCCCTGGGCGAGTCGAATTACCTGCGGATATCCGCGGTGCGCAAGGAGTTCGACGGTTTCGTCGCGGTCAACGACGTCGACCTGTCGATCCGGCGCGGCGAGATCTTCGCCCTGCTCGGCGGCTCGGGCTGCGGCAAGTCCACCCTGCTGCGCATGGTCGCCGGCTTCGAGCGGCCGACGCGCGGCAAGATCGAGCTCGATGGCGTCGATCTGGTGCCGCTGCCGCCGTACGAGCGGCCGGTCAACATGATGTTCCAGTCCTACGCGCTGTTCCCGCACATGACGGTGGAGCAGAACGTCGCCTTCGGCCTGAAGCAGGACGGCCTGCCCAAGGCCAAGGTGTCCGAGCGCGTGCTGGAGATGCTCACGCTCGTGCACCTGGAACGCCTCGCCAGGCGCAAGCCGCACCAGCTGTCCGGCGGCCAGCAGCAGCGCGTGGCGCTGGCGCGCTCGCTCGCCAAGAGCCCCAAGCTGCTGCTGCTGGACGAGCCGATGGGCGCGCTCGACAAGAAGCTGCGTTCGGAAATGCAGCTGGAGCTGGTCAACATCATCGAGCGCCTGGGCGTGACCTGCCTGATGGTGACGCACGACCAGGAAGAGGCCATGACCATGGCGCACCGCATCGCGGTGATGGACGCCGGGCGCATCCAGCAGGTCGGCACGCCGGACGAGATCTACGAGCAGCCGGCCAACCGCTTCACCGCCGAGTTCATCGGCTCGATCAACCTGGTCGAGGGCCGCATTGAGGAGGACGAGAAGGACCACGTCACCATCCGCAGCGAACAGCTGCCGGTGCCGGTCTACGTCGGCCACGGCATCACCGGCTTCGAGGGCATGCCGGTGGCCTTCGCCCTGCGTCCCGAGAAGATCGCGATGCACAAGGACGAGCCCACCGCGGCCTTCAACAAGGCCGCTGGCGTGATCGAGGACATCGCCTACTTCGGCAGCCATTCCGTCTACCACGTGCGCCTGCCGAGCGGTTTCCTGATGCGGGTCAACGCCGCCAACGCGCAGCGCTGGGCGAACGAGCGCTTCACCTGGAACGACCGGATCTGGCTCAGCTGGGGCGAGCAGTCCGGCGTGGTGCTGACCGCGTGAACGCCCTGCGCCGCCTGCTGCCGCACCCGCGCTGGTCGGTGATCGGCGTCCCCTTCCTGTGGATGCTGCTGTTCTTCGCGATCCCGTTCGCGATCGTGCTCAAGATCAGCTTCGCCAGCTCCGCGATCGCCATGCCGCCCTACACCGACCTGGTGAGCTGGGTCGGCGACACCCTCACCATCGAGCTGAACCTCAAGAACTACCTCTTCCTGGTGCGCGACAGCCTGTACGTGAACGCGTACCTGTCCTCGCTCAAGATCGCGGTGGTCTCCACCTTCATCTGCCTGCTGATCGGCTATCCGCTGGCGCTGGCGATCTCGCGCATGGATCCGGCCACGCGCAACGTGGCCCTGATGCTGGTGGTGCTGCCGTCCTGGACCAGCTTCCTGATCCGCATCTACGCCTGGATCGGCATCCTCAAGAACAACGGCCTGATCAACAACTTCCTGCTCGGCCTCGGCGCGATCGACGAGCCGCTGCAGCTGCTGCATACCGAGTTCGCGGTCCACCTCGGCATCGTCTATGCCTACCTGCCGTTCATGGTGCTGCCGCTCTACGCCAACATGGCCAAGCTCGATCGCCGCCTGGAAGAGGCGGCCATGGACCTCGGCGCGCGGCCGCTGGGCGTGTTCTGGAACGTGACCCTGCCGCTGACCCGCGCCGGCATCATCGCCGGTTCGATGCTGGTGATGATCCCGGTGGTGGGCGAGTTCGTCATCCCCGAACTGCTCGGCGGCGCCCAGACCCTGATGATCGGGAAGGTGCTGTGGGAGGAGTTCTTCAACAACCGCGACTGGCCGGTGGCCTCGGCGGTGGCGATCGTGATGCTGGTGCTGCTGATCGTGCCGATCATGATCTTCCACCACTACCAGTCCAAGGACCTCGAGAGCCGACTCTCATGAACGCCATCCGCGCGACCCGCTGGATGAGCCTGGGCTGGGTGATCGCGGCCTTCGTGTTCCTGTACGCGCCGATCCTCAGCCTGATCGTCTATTCGTTCAACGAATCGCGCCTGGTCACGGTGTGGTCGGGCTTCTCGGTCAAGTGGTACTTCGAGCTGTTCCAGGACCAGCAGCTGATGTCGGCGGCCTGGATCAGCCTGCAGATCGCCTTCTTCAGCGCCACCGCCGCGGTGGTGCTGGGCACCATGGCCGCGATGGTGCTGACCCGCTTCCGGCGCTTTCCCGGCAAGACCCTGTTCGGCGGCATGATGACGGCGCCCCTGGTCATGCCCGAGGTCATCACCGGCCTCTCGCTGCTGCTGCTCTTCGTCGCCATCGGCGACCTGCTCAGCCTGTTCGACCTGCAGTTCCGGCGCGGCATGCTGACCATCTGGATCGCGCACGTGACCTTCTGCGTGGCCTTCGTCACCGTGGTGATCTCCTCGCGCCTGACCGAGCTGGACCGCTCGCTGGAGGAGGCCGCGATGGACCTCGGCGCGAACCGGCTCAAGGTCTTCTTCGTCATCACCCTGCCGATCATCGCGCCGGCCCTGGTCGCGGGCTGGCTGCTGGCCTTCACCCTCTCGCTCGATGACCTGGTGATCGCCAGCTTCGTCTCGGGCCCGGCCTCGACCACCCTGCCGATGAAGGTATTCTCGTCGGTGCGGCTCGGCGTCAGCCCGAAGATCAACGCGCTCGCGACCCTGCTCATCCTGGTGGTCTCGATCGCCGCCCTGATCGGCTGGTGGCTGCTGGCGCGCGAGGAGCGCCGCCGCCAGCGCGACATCCAGATGGCCCTGCAGGAGGACGCCAAGGCCTCATGAGCGTAGTCAGCATCGACCCCTGGAGCGGACAGGTCCAGTACCGTTACGAGTACATGGGTGCGGCCGAGATCGAGGCGCGCCTGCACGCCGCGCAGCGCGCCGCGCGGGCCTGGGCCCGTACGCCGCTCGAGGAGCGCGCGGCCTTGCTGCGGCGCGTTGGCGGACTGCTGCGCGCGCGGCGCGAGGCGCTGGCCACGCTGATCGGGCAGGAGATGGGCAAGCTGCGGCGCGAGGCCCTGGCCGAGATCGACAAGTGCGCCCTGGCCTGCGAGTACTACGCCGAGCACGGCTGGCGCTACCTCGAGCCCAGCCCGGTTGCGACGGAGGCGAAGAAGAGCTTCGTCGCCTACCAGCCGCTCGGCTGCGTGTTCGCGATCATGCCCTGGAACTTCCCGTTCTGGCAGGTGTTCCGCTTCCTCGCCCCGGCCCTGGTCGCGGGCAACGTGGCCCTGCTCAAGCACGCGGTCAACGTGCCGCGCTGCGCCGACGCCATCGGCGCGCTGATGGCCGAGGCCGGCGCGCCCGAGGGCGTGCTCGGCATCCTGCACATCGACAACGCGCAGGCGGCGAGCGTGATCGCCGATCCACGCGTGGCCGCCGTGACGCTGACCGGCAGCGAGCGCGCTGGGCGCTCGGTCGCCGCCACCGCCGGCCAGAATCTGAAGAAGTGCGTGCTGGAGCTGGGCGGCAGCGATGCCTTCATCGTGCTCGCCGATGCCGACCTCGACGCCGCCGTGGCGACGGCGGTTGCCTCGCGCTACGGCAACGCCGGCCAGACCTGCATCGCGGCCAAGCGCTTCATCGTGGTCGACGCGGTGGCGGACGAATTCGCCGCGCGCTTCGTCGCCGCGGCGGCGAGGCTCGAACCCGGCGATCCAGCCGATGCGTGCAGCACCCTGGCCCCGATGGCGCGCGGCGATCTCGCCGATTCGCTGCATGTCCAGGTGCAGAAGAGCGTCCTGGCCGGCGCCCGACGCGTGCTCGGCGCCACCGGCGATGCCGGCTCCACCCGCTTTCCCGCGACCGTGCTCGACGGCGTCGCGCCGGGCATGCCGGCCTACGACGAGGAGCTCTTCGGCCCGGTCGCCAGCATCCTGCGCGTGCGCGATCCGGAGGAGGCGGTGCGGGTGGCGAACGACAGCCCCTACGGCCTCGGCGCCAGCCTCTGGAGCGCCGACCGCGAGCTGGCCGAGCGCCTCGCCCTGGGCCTGGAGGCGGGCGCGGTCTTCGTCAACACCGTGGTCCGCAGCGACGTTCGCCTGCCCTTCGGCGGCATCAAGCGCTCCGGTTACGGGCGCGAACTGGCCGAGCACGGCATCCGCGAGTTTGTGAACATCAAGAGTATTTGGATAGATTGAGCACCGTGGAGGGACGGCCCGGGACGGCCACAACCATGACAACCCGAGAACTGGCGAGGAACAAACCATGAAATCACTGGCAACGAAGGTACTGGCGGGCGCGATCATCCTGGCCCTCCCGATGGGCGCCATGGCGCAGGACGAGGAAGAGGCTTCCGGTCCCTGGGAGTTCAGCGGCGAGGTCACCCTGACCTCCGACTACGTCTGGCGCGGCGTGACCCAGACCGACGAGAACCCCGCGCTGCAGGCGGCGTTCGACATCGGCCACGAGAGCGGCTTCTACGCCGGCGTCTGGGGCTCGAACGTCGACTTCGACAATCCGGACGACGGCATCGACATCGAGATCGACGTCTATGCCGGCTGGTCGTTCGACGTCAACGACACCGTGAACCTGGACTTCTCGGTCACGCGCTACCTCTATCCGGGCTCGAATGACGACTACGACATCGACTACAACGAGTACACCGCGCGCGTCACCTTCGCCGAGACCTACTATGGCTCGGTGGGCTACGCCGACGACTTCGTCAACAGCGAGGTCGAGGCGATGTACGTGCAGGTCGGCGGCGACTGGGAACTGGGCGAGAGCGGCTGGGGCCTGTCCGCGGCGGTCGGCCTGTTCGACTTCGACAGCGGCTTCGGCGACTACACCGACTTCAGCCTCGGCGTGAACAAGGGCTTCGGTCCGGCCACCTTCTCCCTGACCTACACCAACACCTCGGGCTTCGACGAGAACGTGCAGGGGCTGCTGGGTCCGGACTACTGGGCCGGCAGCCGCCTGCAGGGCGCGGTGACCTTCTCGTTCTGATCGACGCGCGCCAGCGGTTCCGCGTGGCAGCATAAGGGCCCTTCCCGCGATGCCGGGGAGGGCCTTTCTACTGGAGAACCGCGCATGCTCCGACGCATCCTGCTGCTCGCCCTGCTGCCGTCGTTCGCTGCGGCGGCCGAGGCAGAACGCCCCGCTTTCGCGCCGATGGACGTGTTCGAGCTGCAGTGGGCGGACAACCCGCAGCTGTCGCCGGACGGCGCGCGCATCGTGTTCGAGCGGCATTTCTTCGACCGCCTGAAGGACGTCGAGCGCTCCAACCTGTGGCTGCTCGATGCGCGCAGCGGCGCGGCGCGGCCGCTCACCCAAGGCAACGTGGGCGACGGTCAGGCGGCCTGGTCGCCCGACGGCAGGCGCCTCGCCTACCTGTCCAGCGACGAGAGCGGGCGGCAGATCTTCGTGCGCTGGCTCGACGATGGCTCCACCGCGCGCGTCACCCAGCTCGAGCGCGCGCCTTCGGCCCTGGCCTGGTCGCCGGACGGGCGCTGGCTGGCCTATGCCGCGTTCGTGCCCGAGGAGGCCAAGCCGCTGGCGACCCTGCCCAAGCCGCCCAAGGGTGCGGAGTGGGCCGAGCCGGTCAAGCTGATCGAGCAGACGGTCTACCGCCGCGACGGTGCCGGCTACCTCGAGCCCGGTTTCCGTCACCTGTTCGTCGTGCCCGCCGACGGAGGCACGCCGCGCCAGCTTACCCGCGGCGATTTCGATGTCGCGGGCGAGCCGGCCTGGGCGGCCGATTCCGCCAGCCTGTTCGTCTCGGCCAACCGCGATGCCGACGGCCCCTTCGAGCCGCTGGAAAGCGAGCTGTACCGCGTGCAGCTGGCCGACGGCGCGATGACGCGCCTGACCACGCGCAAGGGCCCGGACAGCGCGCCGCGCGTTTCGCCCGATGGCCGCCACCTGGCCTGGACCGGCTTCGACGACGAGGGCCTGAGCTACGCCAACGCGCAGCTGCATGTCATGGAGCTCGACGCCGGCCGCAGCCGCGTGCTGAGCGCGGATCTGGACAGCAGCATCGAGCAGCACGCGTGGATCGACGACGGGCGCATCGCCGTGGCCTACGACTGGCGTGGCCGCACCCGCGTCGCCAGCATCGCGCTGCGCGATGGCCGACGCAGCGAGCTGGCCGACGACCTCGGCGGCACCAGCCAGGGGCGTCCCTACACCGGCGGCGCGCTGTCGGCCGCGGGCGGACGCATCGCCTACACCCAGTCGGGTCCCCTCAAGCCGGCCGACGTGGCCGTCATCGACGCCAAGGGCGCGGTGCGCCGTCTCACCGACCTGTCCTCGGCCCTGCTGAGCCAGCGCCGCCTGGGGCACGTGGAGGAGATCGTCTATCCCTCCAGTCACGACGGCCGCGAGATCCAGGGCTGGATCGTGTATCCGCCCGGCTTCGACCCCGCGAAGCGCTATCCGCTGCTGCTTGAGATCCACGGCGGACCCTTCGCCGCGTACGGCCCGCAGTTCGCGCCCGAGATCCAGCTCTACGCCGCGCAGGGCTACGTGGTGCTCTACACCAACCCGCGCGGCAGCACGAGCTATGGCGCCGAGTTCGCCAACCTCATCCACCACAACTACCCCAGCCAGGACTACGACGACCTGATCAGCGGCGTCGATGCGGTGATCGCGCGCGGTTTCATCGACGAGTCGAACCTGTTCGTCACCGGCGGCAGCGGCGGCGGCGTGCTCACCGCCTGGATCATCGGCAAGACCGACCGCTTCCGCGCCGCGGTCGTGGCCAAGCCGGTGATCAACTGGTTCAGCCATGCTCTGACCGCGGATGCCTACACCTTCTTCACCCGCTACTGGCACCCGGGCCTGCCCTGGGAGCATGCGGAGGACTACTTCCGCCGCTCGCCGATCAGCCTGGTCGGCAACGTCACCACCCCAACCATGGTGATCACCGGCGAAGACGACCATCGCACGCCGATGGCCGAATCCGAGCAGTACTACCAGGCCCTGCAGCTGCGCCGCGTTCCCAGCGCGCTGGCGCGCATCCCCGGCGCCTCGCATGCGATCAACCGACGGCCGTCGCATCTGATCGGGCAGGTGCTGCACACCACCGGCTGGTTCGAGCGGTATCGCAAGACGGCCGCGTCGGATTAGCGACGCGAGGGGCGCTCCAGCCTCGTGCCATGGCGATGCCTTCGAAGGATGGGGTGGGCGGAGCGAACCGCAACATGAGGGTTGTGCCGCGGTCGCGCGGTTAGGCTTCTTGGAGCCTTGAAGCAAAGCAGGGCTTCAAAGCAGAGCTTTCACTGCCCTTCGGGCAGCGACTTACTTTCTCTTGCTTGCCCAAGAGAAAGTAAGCAAAGAGAAGGGCACCCCCGTGCCGCGGCGTCAGTCACTTCTCTTGAATCCTCGCGGCATCGCTGCGCTCGCCGAAAGCCGAGCGAAGCGATGGCGTGCTGTTGCTCTGGCTCTTGGGCCCCCCATTCGGCTCGCGCCGAGCAGCGGAGCCAGGACCGGGAGCAAGGCGCGCATGTTCGAGCACATGGATGTG
>JANJTY010000129.1 GCA_024710865.1 Lysobacteraceae bacterium
AGACGCAGCCAGTTCAGGCGGCCGTCGTGCGGCAGCATGCTGTGGAAGCCGTAGATGCAGAGCCGTCCGGTGGGCGCGAGGTGGGCGTAGCTCCGCTTCAGCGTGGCCACGCCGTTGGCGTCGAACACGGCCTGGTAGCCGCCCGGGGCGAAGTCACGCGCGGCGGTCCAGAGGTCTTCGTGCGATTTGTCGATCACGCGCGCCGCGCCCAGTGCGCGGCAGGCCTCGACCTTGTGCGCGGCGCCGACCACGCCGGCCACCTCGCAGCCCGCGAGCCTGCCGAGCTGCACCAGGGCCGAGCCGACGCCGCCGGCGGCCGAGTGCACCAGCCAGCGTTCGCCGGCGCGCGGGTGAACCTGCTGATGCACCATGAACCAGGCGGTGAGGAAGACCGTCGGCAGGCTGGCGCCTTCGGCCATGCCCAGGCCTTCGGGCAGGGCGAACACCGCCTCGGCGTCCAGGCAGAGCCGGCTGCTGTAGCCGTTGAACAGGGTGAGGCCGATGACGGCATCGCCGATGCGCCACTCGGTCACGCCCTCGCCGATGGCGTCGATGCGGCCGGCGACCTCGAAGCCGGGCGTGATCGGGTAGCCGTGCAGCTGCTTGGCCGAGGCATACAGGCCCATGCGGATGATGCCGTCGGCGTAGTTCACCCCGCAGGCCTCGATCGCGATGCGCACCTGGCCGGGACCGGGCTGCGGGTCGGGCACGGTCTCCAGGCGCAGGGCCTCGTAGCCGCCGGGCCGGTCGATGCGGATGCGCTGCATGGGGCGCGAAGTCCGTTGGGGCGAAGCAGAAGTCTGGCATGGCGCCGTGCCCGGGTGACCGCTGTAGGAGGGGCTTCAGCCCCGATCTGGTTCTTGCAGTGATGCACGGACGCGCGCGGCTGTCGCGGCTGAAGCCGCTCCTGCATCGCTTCCGTGCGGCGGTGGTCGCTGTGGGAGGGGCTTCAGCCCCGACGCTTTTTCCGCAGCGCGCGGAGAGCACGCGCGTGGTTGTCGCGGCTGAAGCCGCTCCTACAATGCCCGCATGCGCCACGCCTCGCTCCCGCTCTGGCCCCTGGCCCTGGCCTGCGCCCTGCTGCCGGTGATCGCCACGCACGTGGCGTGGTGGCTGTCGCTGGGCGACGGCCACATTCCGTTCTGCATTCCCTATCTCGAGGGCTGCACCTCGATCAGCCGCGCGGCGCGGCATGGGCTGGGCAACCACGTCTTCCGCGCCGTGATGTTGCCCACCGCGATGCTGCAGATCCTGCTCTGGCTGGGCGCCTGGCTCTGGCTACGGCAGGCGCACCCGCGCCCCGGGACGGGCGGCAGCCTGCCGCTGCTGGGGCTTGCGGCTGGCGTGTTCCTGATCCTCTACGGCACGTTCCTGGGCACCGAGGGCGACGTCTATCGCCTGCTGCGGCGCTATGGCGTGATCGTCTACTTCGCCGCCACCTACATCGCGCAGCTGGTGCTGCAGCGCGCGCTGCGCGGGCTACCGCCGCATCCAAGCCGCGGCGCGATGCTGGCGGTGTGCCTGGCCATGCTGGGGCTGGGCCTGGTCAGCACGGCGGTCAGCGCCCTCGTCGGCGACGAGGGGCTGAAGGACCGCTGGGAGAACGTGCTGGAGTGGAACCTGGGCGTGCTGCTGACCGCCTGGTTCTGCCTGCTGGCCTGGCGCTGGCGCAGCGCGGGGCTGCGCCTGTTCCTTTACGGGCGCGAGGGCTGACGCGGGGCGGCGTGTCCGCCCTGGCCGCCGCGGCTGCGCGCAGCACCCGCACCGGCGTGGGCGCGACGCGGGGCGCCGGCGTGGCTGCGGCGGTTGTGTCCGGCCGGACGCGCGCGCGAAGGCTGCGACGGAGCCTCGATCCGGATCGGCGTGCTGGGCGCGAAGCCGGCGTGATCGACCAGGCTGACCTCGCGGCCCAGCACCTTGTTGATCGCACGCAGCAGGGGCGCGTCCTCCGCGGTGACCAGCGAGATGGCCTGGCCCTCGGCCCCGGCGCGGCCGGTGCGGCCGATGCGGTGCACGTAGTCCTCGGCCACCATCGGCAGGTCGAAGTTGATCACCGTGGGCAGGCGATCGATGTCGATGCCGCGCGCGGCCACGTCGGTCGCCACCAGCACCGCGATGCGGCCCTGCTTGAAGCCGCCGAGCGCGCGCAGGCGCTGGTTCTGGTTGCGGTTGCCGTGGATCGCGTCGCTCGCGATGCCGGCCTGGTTGAGCAGGCGCGCGAGCTTGTCGGCACCGTGCTTGGTGCGCGAGAAGACCAGGGTCTGGCCGATGTCGGGCTGGCGCAGCAGGTCGAGCAGCAGGTCGCGTTTGCGCGCCGCATCGACCGGATGCGCGCGGTGGCTGATGGTCTCGGCCACGGTGTTGACCGGCGTCACCTGCACTTCGCGCGGCTCGCGCAGGAACTGCTGGGCGAGCTGCTTGAGCGCGGTCTCGAAGGTGGCGCTGAACAGCAGGGACTGGCGCTGCTTGGGCAGGCCGCCGAGGATGCGCTTGATCGCCGGCAGGAAGCCCATGTCGAGCATGCGGTCGGCCTCGTCCAGCACCAGCACCTCGACCTGCGAGAGGTCGACGCCGCGGCGGTCGAGGTGGTCGATCAGGCGGCCGGGCGTGGCGACGAGCACGTCGACGCCGCGGCGCAGGGCGTCGATCTGGCCCTGCATGCCGACACCGCCGTACACGGCCGCCATGCGCAGGGACAGGTGCTTGGCGTAGCCGCGCAGGCTGTCATGCACCTGCAGGGCGAGCTCGCGCGTCGGCGCCAGCACGAGGGCGCGCGGACGGCGCGGGCCCTTGCCGTCGGGCGTCCTGCCGGCGAGGTGCTGCAGCAGCGGCAGACCGAAGGCGGCGGTCTTGCCGGTGCCGGTCTGGGCGCCGGCGATGAGGTCGTGGCCGGCCAGGGCGAGCGGGATCGCCTCGTTCTGGATCGGGGTGGGCGTGGTATAGCCGGCGTCGGCAAGGGCGCGCAGCAGGGCCGGGCTGAGCCCGAGGGATTCGAAGGACATGGGTGACTCCAAGGTGTGGACCAGCACGCGCGACGCGGCGATGGCCGCGATCGATGCCGATCGGGTGGACCCGGAGCGTTCCCTGTGAACCGCGCTGCGAGCGATGACGGATGCGGTGCGGCGCCAGCGGCGCTGCGGACCGGCCAGGTCGTGTCGGAAGACGGACGGCGTGGGGCAGGCGCGCCGCGGCGGTCATCGGGACCGGGCAGCGCGACGGCGGAACCTCTGGGAAGACGGACCTGCCTGACGCGACGAAGCACGCGCACGATACGCGAAGCGCATCGATCCCGCCAGCCGCGACGGGTTTTCGGTTCAGGCTTGGTGCGCCTCGCACGGTGCCCTGCGCGCCTGGCAGCGGGGCGACGGAAGCGGTGCGCCGACGGGCAGGGGCGACCAGTGGCACGTGAACCGTCCGCCGTCTGCCCCTACCATCACCCGTCCTTCACGCATGGAAAGCCGGCATGCGCATCGTGTTCGAGCTGGAGTCCGAAGATGTTGCCCGCTTCCGCATCGCGCTGGCGCGCGCGCACGCGGCGGTGGTGGACCTGGACGAGTGCGATGTCCTGGCCGGCGCCAAGCAGGCGCTGGACGCGCTGCCGCTGGCCACGGCCCCGGCCTTCGTGCGTCGCCGCCTGGGCGAGGTGCAGGGCCTGATCGCGATGCTGGAGGACGAGGCCTGGGTGTTGCCCGCGCACCTGCGCGCCCTGATCCTGCCGGCGCTGGCCTATCTGGGCGATCCGGAAGATCTGATCCCGGACCATCTGGTCGGCATCGGCTTGTTCGACGACGCCATCATGCTGGAACTGCTGCTGATCGAAGAGCGCCCAATCCTGCAGGCCTATGCCGACTTCTGCGCCTTCCGCGCCAGCCTGCCGCCCGCCTGCGACTCCGATCAGCGCCGCGCCAATGCGGCGGCGCTGGCGCGCCGGAGGGGCGACCTGCTGGAGCGCCTGCGCCCGGTGGATCCGCTCGCGGGCTGAGGCGCGAGGCGGCGCAACCGACAGGGGCCTCAGGGTCCGCCCTGCGCCTTGAGCTGCGCCTCGAAGCGGGTCGCCGCGCCCTGCACGTAGTCGCCGCAGGCCGGCGCGCGGGCGAAGGCGGCGGTCTCGCCGGCCTCGGCGGCGCGCCGCTTGTCGGCGAAGCCGAAGAAGTCCGGATGCGGAGTCAGCAGTACGGCGCAGGGCAGGGCGCGCAGGCGCGCGAAGCTGGCGCGGTAGTCGGCGACGATGTCCGGATGCGCGGCATTGCCGAGCAGGCGGTAGCCGGGCGCGCTGAGGCTGTCGGCATAGACCAGGTCCAGCGCACGGCCGTCCTCGATCTCGCGCCAGCTCCAGCTGGTGCTGCCAGGCGTGTGGCCGGGGGTGAAATGCGCGGTCAGTTCGATCCGGCCCAGGCGCAGGACCTGGCCGTCGCGCAGCTGCGCATCCGCGCGCACGGCCGGATAGGTGAGGTCGTCGCCGTACTGCGCATCGCCGAGGCCGCCGCGGCCGAGCAGGGCGGCGCTGGCCGGACTGGCCATGAGGCGCGCGCCGGTGCTGCGCTGCAGTTCCGCCAGTCCGCCGGCGTGGTCGACATGCGCATGGCTGTTGAGCAGCAGCTTGACCTCGTGCGGCTGCACGCCGATGGCGGCGAGGTTGGCGAGGATGTGCGGCACCGATTCGGGCAG
>JANJTY010000154.1 GCA_024710865.1 Lysobacteraceae bacterium
CAGGGCAGCTCGCGCGACTGGGCCGCCAAGGGCGTGCGCCTGGCCGGCGTGGAGGCCATCGTGGCCGAGGGCTTCGAGCGCATCCACCGCACCAACCTGATCGGCATGGGCGTGCTGCCGCTGGAGTTCCAGCCCGGCACCGACCGCAGGACGCTGGGCCTGGACGGCACCGAGACCTACGACGTCCTCGGCCAGCGCAGCCCGCGCGCAATCCTCACCCTGCGCATCCACCGCCGCAACGGCGAGGCGGTCGAGGTGCCGGTCACCTGCCGCCTCGAGTCCGACGAAGAAGTGTCGATCTTCGATGCCGGCGGCGTGCTGCAGCGCTTCGCGCAGGATTTCCTGGAAGCGAGCAAGGCGGCCTGAGCCATGACCTACGCAGCCCAGCTCCGCATCCCCGCCACCTACCTGCGCGGCGGCACCTCCAAGGGCGTGTTCTTCCGCCTCGAAGACCTGCCCGAAGCGGCGCGCGTGCCGGGATCGGCGCGTGATCGCCTGTTCCAGCGCGTGATCGGCTCGCCCGACCCCTACGGCAAGCAGATCGACGGCATGGGCGGCGCCACCTCCAGCACCAGCAAGTGCGTGATCCTCTCGCCCAGCGCGAGGCCCGATCACGACGTCGACTACCTCTACGGCCAGGTCAGCATCGATGCCGACTTCGTCGACTGGTCGGGCAACTGCGGCAACCTCTCCACCGCGGCGGGCGCGTTCGCGCTGCACGCCGGCTATGTCGATCCGGCGCGCGTGCCGAAGAACGGCGTCTGCACGGTGCGGATCTGGCAGGCCAACATCGGCAAGACCATCGTCGCGCCTGTGCCGGTGACGGACGGGCGGGTGCAGGAGACCGGCGACTTCGAACTCGACGGCGTCACCTTCCCGGCGGCCGAGATCGTGCTGGAGTTCATCGATCCGGCCGACGAAGGCGAGGGCGAGGGCGGCGGGGCGATGTTCCCGACCGGCAACCTGGTCGACGCGCTCGATGTGCCCGGAGTCGGCTCGCTGCAGGCGACCCTGATCAACGCCGGCATCCCGACCGTGTTCGTGGACGCGGCCGCCATCGGCTACACCGGCACCGAGCTGCAGCACGCCATCAACGGCGACGCCAGGGCGTTGGCGATGTTCGAAGCCATCCGCACCGCGGGTGCGCTGCGCATGGGCCTGATCCGCGCCCCGGAGGAGGCGGCCAAGCGCCAGCACACGCCGAAGGTGGCGTTCGTGGCGCCGCCGCGCGACTACGTGTCGAGCAGCGGCAAGGCTATCCGCGCGTCCGACATCGACCTCTGCGTGCGCGCGCTGTCGATGGGCAAGCTGCACCACGCCATGATGGGCACGGCCGCGGTGGCCATCGGCACCGCGGCGGCGATCCCCGGCACGCTGGTGAACCGGGCGGCCGGCGGCGGCGAGTGCAGCGCCGTGCGCTTCGGTCATCCCAGCGGCACCCTGCGCGTCGGCGCCGAGGCGGCGCTGGTGGACGGGCAGTGGGTGGTGCGCAAGGCCATCATGTCGCGCTCGGCGCGCATCCTGATGGAAGGCTGGGTGCGGGTGCCGGCCGACACCCTGTAGGCGGCGCGCTGGCGCAGCGGTATCCCGCGTCGGCCGGCGCGGCCGCCGGATCAGCCGGCGCCGGTCCGGCGCCGGTTGGCCTCGACGTAGTCGCCGCCCAGCGGGCGCTTGAGGTAGCGTCCGTGGCCACGCACCGCGCGCAGGTCGCCATTCGCCCAGGCCAGCAGGCCGCGGCTGAAGGTGTGCGTCGCCACGCC
Organism: Lysobacteraceae bacterium; assembly: GCA_024710865.1. GTDB lineage: Bacteria > Pseudomonadota > Gammaproteobacteria > Xanthomonadales > Xanthomonadaceae > JANJTY01. The sequence continues at coordinate 1,761 of JANJTY010000154.1, forward strand.
GGTCACGGTGCGGCCCTCGAACACGTTGAAGTCGATGTTCTGGTGGTGGGTCTTGGCCGAGATCGTGCGCGAAGCGGCGGGATCCCAGACCACCAGATCGGCATCGGCGCCGACCGCGACCGCGCCCTTGCGCGGATACAGGTTGAAGATCTGCGCCGCGTTGGTCGAGGTGACGCGGACGAACTCGCTGGGGGTGAGCCGGCCGCTGCCGACGCCGTAGTGCCAGAGCACGGACATGCGGTCCTCGATGCCGGCGCAGCCGTTCGGGATCTTGGTGAAGTCGTCCTTGCCGGCAGCCTTCTGCGGCGCGCAGAAGCAGCAGTGGTCGGTGGCGGTGGTGTGCAGGTGACCGGCCTGCAGGCCCTGCCAGAGCGCCTCCTGGTGCTCCTTCGGGCGGAACGGCGGGCTCATCACGTGGCCGGCGGCGAACTCGAAGTCGGGATTGCGGTAGACCGAATCGTCGATCAGCAGGTGCCCGGCCAGGACCTCGCCGAACACGCGCTGGCCTTCGCCGCGCGCGCGCGCGATGGCCTGCAGGGCCGGGATACAGGAGTTGTGCACGATGTAGAGCGGCGTGCCCAGCACCTCGGCGATGCGGATGGCGCGGTTGGCCGCCTCGCCCTCGACCGCGGGCGGGCGCGACATCGGATGCCCCTCGGGCCCGGTGATGCCGCGTTCGACCAGGGCCTTCTGCAGACGGAACACCAGCTCGCCGTTCTCGGCGTGCACGGTGGGCAGGGCGCCCAGCTCGATGCAGCGCGAGAAGCTGTTCACCAGCACCTCGTCGTCGCACATGATGGCGTTCTTGTAGGCCATGAAGTGCTTGAAGCTGGACACGCCGTGCTCGCTCGCGAGCAGGCCCATGTCGCGGTGCACCGACTCGTCCCACCAGGTGATGGCGACATGGAAGGCGTAATCGGCCGCGGCCTTCTCGGCCCAGCCGCGCCAGGTCTCGAAGGCCTCCATCAGCGGCTGCTGCGGGTTGGGGATGACGAAGTCGATGATGCTGGTGGTGCCGCCGGCCAGGCCCGCCGCGGTGCCGGAGTAGAAATCGTCGCTCGCCACCGTGCCCATGAAGGGCAGCTGCATGTGGGTGTGCGGATCGATGCCGCCGGGCATCACCAGCTGGCCGCCGGCGTCGATCACCTCGGTGCCGATGGGCACCTCGAGGTCTTCGCCGATGGCGGCGATGCGCTCGCCCGCGATCAGCACGTCGGCGCGGTAGCTGTGCTCGGCATCGACGACGGTGCCGCCGCGGATCAGGGTGCTCATGGACGGTCTCCGGCTGCGCGATTCTGGTCACGCATTTAACGCAAAGCCCAGGTCGGAAGCAAAGCCCGCGCACTGACGCTTGCGCGCGCGGCCGGTCGGTTGCATCGTTTGGGTCGGAAGGACCGACGACCGCCGGCAAGAGGATTGCGGACATGACCGAACTCATCGCCCTGCTCGCCGCGATCGGCCTGATCGTGGTCGTGCTGCTGTTGCGCGCCGTGCTGGCGCTACCGTTCCCGCGCCAGCGCGTGCGCTTCGTGCCGGCCCGCCCGCCCGCGGGGACCGAGTCCCTGTTCGAGCAGGCCGGCTCGGAACTCGCCGCGCTCGGGTTCGAACCGGCGGGCTGGCTGCTATACGAACGCGTGGATGGCGAGCCGGGCAGCGCGCCGCTGCGCGCCGTGTTCCGGCACCGCGAGTCGGGCTCGCTGGCCTGCCTGGCGCCGCCCATTGCCCCCAAGCAGGCCCACCGCCTCTGGACGACTTTCGTGAGCCGGCTGACGGACGGCCGGCTGGCGGTTAGCCAGGCCTTCGATGCCTGGTTCGAGAACACCGCGACCGACGAAATCGTGGCGCAGACGCTGGCCGAGCCAAGCCTCGATGCGCAATGGCAGGCACATCTCGCCTGGGCGCAGCGGCTGGGGGCGATCGATTCGATCGACAGCGCGGGAGTGATCCTGGATGCGCTCGGCGCCTCTTTCGAGCGCCAGCGCCAGACGCTGTTGCAGCGCGGTGCGCTGCAGGCGCTCAGCCCCGACCTGGCGGTTCCGCGCCCAGCATTCGCCCTGCGCCTGCTGCACGCCTATGCATCGTCGCCGTCGCCGCCTCCGGATCCGCGCCCCGTTGCGCCAGCGGGACTGGCCTTGCTCGCCAGCGCGGTCGAGCAGGTACGCCACCGCTCGCCGCCGCGGCGCGAACAATGGGCGCTGTTCGCGATCAGCGTCGCCTTGTTCATGCTGGTCGGGGCAATCCTCTGGGACGCGATCTTCGCCCTGACGCTGCTGGTCGTGGTGCTGATTCACGAGCTGGGGCATTTCCTCGCGATGCGCGCATTCGGCTACCGCAACACCCACATCCTGGCCCTGCCGCTGGTGGGCGGCGTGGCGATGGGCGTAGACGCGCACCCGCATGCCACGCGCAATGCCTGGATGAGCCTGATGGGGCCGCTGCCAGGCATCGTGCTGGGCTGGGTGCTGCTGCTCGCCAACCTGGCAGGCGGGGTGCCCGAGGCGATGGGCGAGTGGGCGATGGCTTTCGCCATTGCGCTGCTGCTGGTCAACTACCTCAACGTCCTGCCGATCCCGCCGCTGGATGGTGCGCACGTGGTGCAGGCCCTGCTGCCGCAGCGGCTGGCCCGCTTGCGCACCGTGTTCATCGCCGTGGCCTGTGTCCTCGGTGCCGTGCTGGCCTGGCAGCTTGGCTTCGCCCTGCTGGTCGCGCTGCCGCTGCTGCAGCTGATGACCGTGCCGGCGCAGTGGCAGCTGCACCGGGTGGAGGACGAGCTGGCGAAGGATCAGTCCCTGCGCACGCTGCATCCGAACGCGCGCCTGCTGCGCGTGTTCCAGACCATGGAACGCGTGTTGGGTCCGACGCCGCACGCCGCGGCGCGGGTCGAGCAGGGCCTGCAGCTGGCGCGCACCCTGCGCACCGAGCCGATGAGCACGCCGGCGCGCCTCGTGACCGGCTCGGTGCTCGCCGGCCTGCTGGTGGTGCCGGTTGTCGGCCTGTTGGCCTTTGCCCTCTGGGGATCCGGACCGCTGGGCCTCGCAACCGCGGATGGGGAGGCATGGGAATGGTCGACCCTCGAAACGGAGCTGCGATCCGAGGCCGGCCTCATGCAGACCGAGGCTTTGCTGATCGGCCTCAGCTCGGGCGGTGCTCCCCGCTCGCCGGTCGGCAGCGATGCGCTTGCCGCTGCGGAAGCGCGTCTCGGCGCTGCGCTACCGAACGACCTGGCGGAGCTGTACGCGTTGAGCGACGGCACCGGCACCGGAACCCTGCTGCCGCTGGCCGACGTGGCTCGCGCCGAGGCCTTCGTCACGCATGCGAGCGCGCTCGGGATGCTGCAACTGACGCTGTTCGACGATGAAGGAACACTGCAGGAAACCACGCTCGACACCGCGCTGCTCCGGCGCTGGTGGCAGATCGGCGGCGAACTCGACTACCCGCTGCTCTACGATCCCGCGGCCGAGGGCACGATCCCGGGCGTGCGCCTGCTGTCGATCGATCTTGAAGAGGGTACGGCCACGACACATGCGAGTCTGCGCGCCTGGCTGGAATCGGAGTGGCCCAGTCGCGTGCTGTTTCAGCGCATGGAGGCCGCGCGCGCGGCGAGTGAGGCCGCTCACGCGCAGGCGCTCGCCGATGTTCCAATGGAGAAACTAATCGAAAGCTTCGAGCAGCCAGGTTTGCTCATCCGTTTGCTGCTCGGAGCCGAGGACCTGCCCGGACCCGCCGCAGCCGAGGCGGTCGATGCCGTCGAACAGCGGCTGAGCCAAGGTCTGCCGACGGACTACCGCGCGCTGCTTGAGCTGCACAACGGCTTCCCGCCATTGGAGCTGCTTCCGGTTGAAGAGGTCGCACGGTGGCGGACACGACAGGCGGACATGAGCCCGGACGCGCTGCAGTGGCTGCTGGAGGACGCCGAGTCGGGTAGCGCGCCGAGCGCAGCGGAGGGCGCCGCGGACGGGCGCGTCAGCGGGCTGACGCAGCAGAGCCTGGCCGACTGCCTGATCCTGGCGGCTACGCGCTTCCAGGTGGAAGATTACGACTCCGGCCTCACGCCCAGACTGGTGCTCTGTCCCGACCTGTCGACCCATCCCGGCGTGATCGATCTGCGCGAGCGACGACGCTACGACGCGCTACGCCCGTGGATGGTGGCGCAGGCCGCACGCCAGCGGGCCTGGCTCGATCAGGTCGAGTAGCCGGACGAGGCGCGTTGGTTCAGGACGCTTCGCCCTTGCCCCGCATCAGCACCAGATACACGCCGCCGGCGATGAACAGACCGACGAACCAGGCGTAGGTGTAGAGCGTCGCGAAGATGGCAGGCACCGATGCCACCGCGCCGGCGGCCTGCAGGAAGCCGGGCAGGTTCGGCAGCACGCCCAGCACCAGGGCGACCACGGCGGCCGGGTTCCAGCCGCCCCGGTAGCCGTAGGCGCCGTCGTGGCGGAACAGGTCCTCGCGCTGCAGCTCGGTGCGGCGCACGAAGAAGTAGTCGGCAAGCAGGATGCCGGCGATCGGGCCGAGCAGGGCGGAGTAGCCGATCAGCCAGGTGAAGAGGTAGGCGCCGGTGGATTCGAGCAGCTTCCAGGGGAAGATCGCGATGCCGATGCCGGCGGTGATGTAGCCGCCGAGCTTGAACGAGATGCGGCCCGGCGCCAGGTTGGAGAAGCCGTTGGCCGGCGCCACCACGTTGGCCGCGAGGTTGGTGGTGAGCGTGGCCAGGATCAGTGCGATCAGCGCGATGACCACGCCCAGGCCGCCCATGCGGCCGGTGAGCGCCACCGGGTCCCAGATCGCCTCGCCGAAGATGATCACCGTGGCCGAGGTCACCGCCACGCCGATGAAGGCGAGCAGGGCCATCGGCAGCGGCAGGCCGATGGCCTGGCCGAGCACCTGGTCGCGCTGGCTGCGGGCATAGCGGGTGAAGTCGGGGATGTTGAGCGCGAGCGTGGCCCAGAAGCCGACCATGGCGGTCAGCGAGGGCCAGAACACCTGCCAGAACTGGCCGTCGCGCTCACCGCCAGCGGCGAACTTCGAGGGTGCCGACAGCATCGGACCGAAGCCCTCCGCACGGAAGTAGGCCCAGGCCAGCAGGGCCAGGCACATGGCGATCAGCAGGGGTGCGGCGAGCAGCTCCAGCCAGCGGATCGACTCGGTGCCGCGCGCGATGAACCAGACGTGCATGCCCCAGAAGGCCAGGAAACAGCCGAGCTGGCCGGCGTCGATGCCAAGGCCCGGCAGGCGCTCGCCCGCGATCGCGCCGTCGCTCAGCACGTTGATCAGGGTGTAGATGGCGAAGCCGCCGACCCAGGTCTGGATGCCGAACCAGCCGCAGGCCACCAGTCCGCGCAGCACCGCGGGAAGCTTGGCGCCGCGCGTGCCGAAGCTGGCGCGCAGCAGCACCGGGAAGGGAATGCCGTGCTTGGCGCCGGCGTGGCCGATCAGCAGCATCGGCACCAGCACGATCAGGTTGCCGAGGAAGATCGTGCCCACCGCCTGCCAGAGCGACATGCCCTCGGCCACCAGGCCCGCGGCCAGCATGTAGCTCGGCACGCAGACCACCATGCCGACCCAGAGCGCCGCGATGGCCTTCCAGTCCCAGGTGCGCTGCGCGCTGGAGGTCGGCAGCAGGTCGGCATTGACCAGATCGGGATCGCCGGCGGCCGGCGTCAGGCGGGTGGTGTCGCTCATGCAGTCAAGGCCTTGTCGGGGGAGCGGATCAGCCGGCCTCGGCGATCTTGCGCATCGGGTTGTTCGGATGGGTGGTCCAGTCCTGGAAGCCGCCCTCGTCGACCCGCACCATGCTGATGCAGTGGTCGACCGGGCAGACGTGCATGCACAGGTTGCAGCCCACGCACTCGGCCTCGTTGACCTCGAAGTGGCGCTTGCCGTCCTTCTCCTTCCAGATCGCCTGGTGCGCGGTGTCCTCGCAGGCGATGTGGCAGAGGCCGCACTGGATGCAGAGGTCCTGGTCGATGCGCGCCTTGATGTCGTACTTGAGGTTGAGGAACTGCCAGTCGGTGACGTTCGGCACGGCGCGGCCGACGACGTCGTCGAGCGTGGCGTAGCCCTTGCTGTCCATCCAGTTCGAAAGGCCCGCGACCATGTCCTCGACGATGCGGAAGCCGTAGTGCATGGCTGCGGTGCAGACCTGCACCGAGCCCGCGCCGAGGGCGAGGAACTCGGCCGCGTCGCGCCAGGTGCCGATGCCGCCGATGCCGGAGATCGGGCGGCGGTAGGTTTCCTTGTCGCGCGCGATCTCGGCCACCATGTTGAGCGCGATCGGCTTGACCGCCGGACCGCAGTAGCCGCCGTGGGTGCCCTTGCCGTCGACCGTGGGCAGCGGCGCCATGAGGTCGAGGTCGACGCCGACGATGGAGTTGATCGTGTTGATCAGCGACACCGCATCGGCGCCGCCGCGGAAGGCGGCACGCGCGGCGAAGCGCACGTCGGTGATGTTGGGCGTGAGCTTGACGATGCAGGGCAGGCGCGAGTGCTGCTTGACCCAGCGCGCGACCATCTCGATGTACTCGGGCACCTGGCCCACGGCCGAGCCCATGCCGCGCTCGCTCATGCCGTGCGGGCAGCCGAAGTTGAGTTCAACGGCATCGGCACCGGTGTCCTCGACCTGCGCCAGGATGGATCTCCAGGACTGCTCGTCGCAGGGCACCATCAGCGAGACGATCATGGCGCGGTCCGGCCAGTCGCGCTTGACCTGGCGGATCTCGGCCAGGTTCACCGCCAGCGGCCGGTCGGTGATCAGCTCGATGTTGTTGAGCCCGGCGATACGCTGGCCCTTGAGCGCCACCGCGCCGTAGCGCGAGCTGACGTTCACCACCGGCGGATCCAGGCCCAGCGTCTTCCACACCACGCCGCCCCAGCCCGCTTCGAAGGCGCGGTTGACGTTGTAGGCCTTGTCGGTCGGCGGCGCCGAGGCCAGCCAGAACGGGTTGGGCGACTGGATGCCGACGAAGTTGCAGCGCAGATCGGCCATGGCTTACTCCTGCTCCGAAAGGGCGCGGTGGATGGAGGCGGCGGCGCGCTTGCCGTCTTCGACCGCCTGCACGGTGAGGTCGGTCTTGCCGCCGACGCAGTCGCCGCCGGCCCAGATGCCGGGGATGGAGGTGCGGAACTCGGAGTCGACCGCGATGCGGCCGTCGGCCAGGTTCAGCGGCGAGCCGCCGTTCTCGACCAGGCAGTCGACGTCGAAGGCCTGGCCGATGGCCTTCAGCACGGTGTCGGCCGGCAGGGCGAAGCGATCGCCGGTGCCGCGCGGGCGACCGTCGGGGCCGGCTTCGGTGTATTCGAACTCGATGCCGGTGAGCTGGCCATCCTGGCTGAGCAGGCGGTGCGGACGGGCCCAGTGCAGGACCGTGACGCCCTCGCTCTTGGCGAACTCCTGCTCGACCGCGGTCGCGCTCATCGACTCCGGGCCGCGGCGGTAGACCAGGGTGACGCGTTCGGCGCCCAGGCGCTTGCTCTGCACCGCGGCGTCGATGGCGGTGTTGCCGCCGCCGATCACCACCACGCGGCGGCCGACCGGCATGCGCGACAGGTCGCTGCACTGGCGCAGTTCGGCGATGAAATCGACCGCGTTGCGAACGCCGTCGAGGTGCTCGTCGGCCAGGCCGAGCGCGTTCACCGCGCCGAGCCCAAGGCCCAGGAAGACCGCGTCGTACTGCTCGCAGAGGGCGGCGAGGTGCAGCTCGCGCCCCAGGGCCTGGCCGCAGCGCAGCTCGATGCCGCCGATGGAGAGCAGCCAGTCGATCTCGCGCTGGGCGAAGTCCGGCACCTTGTAGGCGGCGATGCCGTACTCGTTCAGGCCGCCGGGCTTTTCGTTGGCCTCGAACACGACGACGTCGTGGCCTTCGCGCGCCAGCCCGTGGGCGCAGGCCAGGCCGGCGGGGCCGGCACCGACCACCGCCACGCGCTTGCCGGTCGGCGCCTTGCGCTCGAACAGGCGCGCGCCTTCGGCATAGACCCAATCCGTGGCATGGCGCTGCAGCGCGCCGATGCGAATGGGTTCATCGCCCTCGCGATTGCGTACGCAGTCGCCCTCGCACAGGATCTCGGTCGGGCACACCCGCGCGCAGCTGCCGCCCAGGATGTTGGCCGAGAGGATGGCGTCGGCCGCGCCGCGCAGGTCGCCGGTGGCGATGCGGCGGATGAAATGCGGGATCTCGATGCCGGTGGGGCAGGCCTGGATGCAGGGCGCATCGAAGCAGTAGTAGCAGCGGTTGGCCTCGATCACGGCCGCCTGCGTCGAGAGCGTGGGTTCGATGTCGGCGAAATTGGCGGCGAGCTGGTCCGGACCGAGCCGGCCCGCGACGACGTCACCGATGGCCTTGCGTTTCATGCGTTTTGCCTTCCCCGATTGGCTGATTGTCGGCCGGCCCGGCGGCGAGGGCAGGGCGGGCCGGAACTGGCGATGAAGCGTTTGCGGCGACGCCGGCACCGTGCGGAACACAGGCCCGCTGCGGCGCGCCACAGCGAGATGCCTTCCCCTCGACCGCCTGGCCGCAGGCCACGCCGGCGTGCCCCCGC
>JANJTY010000160.1 GCA_024710865.1 Lysobacteraceae bacterium
CGTCTGGGCATGACGCGCGAGTTGCAGCCGGTCTTCGACCTGCCCGGCAGCGGGCACTGGATCGATTACCCGCATTCGGTGGTGGCCTTCGGACTGTTCTACTTCGGCATCCTGGCGCTGTCGAAGTGGAAGGACTGGACGCTGCCGCAGCAGACCAGGCCTTAGGCGTCCTGGGCCGCGCTCAGCACGCGTTCCCGGCCACCCACAGATGCAGCCGGCGAGGCTGGCCCTCGGCATCCGTCACGAGCACGCTTCGATCGGGCGCTGGGTCGTCGCCCGCGAAGCTGTGCGACACGATGCGCGCGCCGGGACGAAGCTGGGCCAGGGCCTGCCGCACCACGCGCTGCACCGACCACTCGACCAGGTAGAGGAACACCACGTCGAATCCCGCCAGCGGAACCGCCAGCGCGTCGGCCTGCTCGAAGCGCACCCGGTCCTGCACGCCGGCGACCTTCGCCGCGATTCGCGCCTGTTCGATCCAGTGTGGTTCGAAATCCACCCCCAGCGCATCGGCCTCGAACTCGACCGCGGCCAGCACCGCCACCGCGCCATCGCCGCAGCCCAGGTCGACCAGGCGCTGGCCGGGCCCAAGCCCCGCCAGCCGCAGGGCCGCGCGCGCCACCTCGGGCGGCGTGGCGACGTGTGGGGCGAGGATGTAGCGCGGAATGAAGGGCGTCACGGCGGTCGGGTCCATGCCCGCATTCTGCCCGTCAACAGGGCGGCAGCGGCGGGCCGCGAACGCGGGCGGCGGCCGGAACCGGTAGAATCAGCGCCCCTCACGCTCTCCCACCGAACGCATGGCCCACCTTGAAGGCGACCTGCGCGCGCCGGCCGACGCCCGCTTCGCGATCGTCGCCAGCCGCTGGAACCCGCGCATCGTCGATGCGCTGGTGGAGAGCGCGCGCCGTACCCTCGAAGGCAACGGCGTCGCTGCAGCGCGCATCGACGTGGTGCGCGTGCCCGGCGCCTGGGAAGTGCCGCTGGCTTGCCGCAGCCTCGCCGCCCGTGGAGGCCATGCCGCCCTCATCGCCCTGGGCTGCGTGGTGCGTGGCGACACCCGCCACTACGAGCATGTCGCCGACCGCTGCGCCGAGGGCCTGATGCGCGTCGCGCTCGATCACGGCCTGCCCGTGGCGAACGGCGTGCTGGCGGTGGAGCGGCACCAGGATGCCGAGGACCGCGCCGGCGGCTCGCACGGCAACAAGGGCGAGGAAGCCGCGCTGGCGGCGCTGGAAATGACCGACTTGCTGCCGCGCCTTCGCGGCGGAGACTCCACATGAAGCACGCCCGTCCCGACGGCATCGATCCGCAGGCGCGCTCGCGCGCCCGCCGCCGCGCCCTGCAGGCGCTGTACGCCTGGCAGCTCAACGGCCGCCCGGTGCCGCAGGTGCTGGAGGAGTTCCGCCACGAGCAGGACATGGACGTGGCCGACCTCGAGTACTTCGAGGACCTGGTGCACGGCGTGGTGCGGCGCCTGGCCGAGATCGACGCCGGGCTCTCGCACCACCTGGACCGCGGCATCGAGCAGGTCGATCCGGTCGAGCGCGCCGCCTTGCGCATCGCCGGCTACGAGCTGCTGCAGCGCATTGACGTGCCCTACCGCGTGATCATCAACGAGGCGATCGAGAGCACCAAGCGCTTCGGCGCCGACCATGGGCACACCTTCGTCAATGGCGTGCTCGACAAGGCCGCGGCCGAGTGGCGCGCGGCCGAAGTGCAGGGCGCGCGCCGGGGCTGAGCGCGTGGCGGCGGGCGAGTTCGACCTCATCGCCCGCATCCGTGCGCGCGTTGCCGCGCGCGAGGACGTGGTGCTGGGCATCGGCGACGATGCCGCTCTGCTTCGGCCTGCGCCGGGTGCGCTGCTGGTCGCCTGTGTCGATACGCTCAACGCCGGCGTGCATTTTCCGCCGTCAGCTTCGCCATTCGACATCGGCTGGAAGGCGCTCGCGGTGAACCTGAGCGACCTCGCCGCGATGGGCGCGGAGCCGGCCTGGTGCCTGCTTTCGCTCTCCCTGCCCGAGGCCGACACGGCCTGGGTCGACGCCTTCCTGGATGGCCTGCTGGAACTGGCCGGGCGGCACGGCGTCGCACTGGTCGGTGGCGACACCACGCGCGGCCCGCTCTCGGTGTCGCTCAGCGCCTTCGGCTTCGTGCCCGAGAGGCTTGCGCTGCGGCGCGCGGGCGCCGGCGCGGGCGAGGACATCTGGATCACCGGCACGCTGGGCGATGCGGCTGCCGGTTTGAGCATCGCGCTGGGGAAGGTGCCGCCGGCCCATGATCCTTGCGCAAAGCAGGACGCTGACGCCTTCCTGCTGCAGCGCCTGCACCGACCCGAGCCGCGCATCGCGGCGGGGCTGGCGCTGCGCGGCCTGGCCACGGCCTGCATCGACGTTTCCGACGGCCTGCTGGCCGACCTCGGCCACGTGCTGTCCGCCGCCGGACTCGGCGCCCGCATCGAGATCGACGCGCTTCCGTCCTCGCCCGCACTCGCAGCGCGGCTTGAAAAGGAGGCGCGGGGGCGTCTGCAGTGCGCCGGCGGCGACGACTACGAGCTCTGCTTCACGGCGCCCGTTGCGCGTCGCGCCGAGGTCGAGGCCGCGCTGTCCGCCGTCGCGCTGCCGGTCGCGCGCATCGGTGGGGTCGAGGCAGAGGCGGGCATCCGCTGCGTTGATCGCGCCGGTCGCGCGATCAGGTTCGATGGGCTTGGCTACGACCACTTCCATTCCCCGTCCGCATGAGCTTTCCAAGCCGCCAGCTGCGCACGTCGCCGGCCTTCTGGATCGCCTCGGGTGGCGGCAGCGGCCTCGCGCCGGTGGCGTCCGGCACCTTCGGCAGCCTCGCTGCCCTGCTGCCCTGGCTGCTGCTGCGCGAGCTGCCGCCCTGGGCCTACCTGTTGGCCGTGCTGGTGGTGTTCGCGCTCGGCGTCTGGGCCGCGCAGCGCGTGATCGAGACGATGCGCGAGGAGGATCCCGGCGTCGTGGTGATCGACGAGTTCATCGGGCTCTGGCTCACCCTGTTCCTGGCCCCGCCGGGATGGCTGTGGGTGCTGGCCGGGTTCCTCGTTTTCCGCCTGTTCGACATCTGGAAGCCCTGGCCGGTGCGCTGGGCCGACCGCCAGCTCAAGGGCGGCTTCGGCACCATGGTCGACGATGCCCTGGCCGGCTTGTACGGCTTCCTCTGCCTGCAGGGCCTGGCCTGGCTGCTGGCCTGAGGAATCGCGCGGGGCGATCAACGGGCCCTGAAGCGATGCGGTTCGCTGCGCTCACCGGCCTGCCATGCAGGTGAGCTGCGGATACGCCGCAGGGCGGCACCCCATGCCGCCGCTTCGAACCCGCCGTGCTGCTTCAGTCCATCGCCTCGCGCACCGCCTTGCGCAGCGCGGGCAGCACCTCGGTGTCGAACCAAGGGTTGCTCTTGAGCCAGAGCTGATTGCGCGGGCTGGGGTGCGGCAGCGGGAAGAAGCGCGGGGCGTACTCGGCGTGCGCGCGCACGGTGTCGGTCAGGCTGGGCTTGCGCGCGCTGCCGAGGAAATGCGCCTGCGCGTAGTGGCCGATCAGCAGGGTCAGGCGCACGTTGGAAAGCAGCGGGATCAGGCGCGGGTGCCAGGTGGCGCGGCACTCGGGCCGCGGCGGCAGGTCGCCCGAGCTGCCGCGGCCCGGATAGCAGAAGCCCATCGGCACGATGGCGATGCGCGACTCGTCATAGAAGCGCTCGCGGTCGAGCTGCAGCCATTCGCGCAGGCGCACGCCGCTGGCATCGTTCCATGGAATGCCCGAGCCGTGCACCAGGGTGCCCGGCGCCTGGCCCACGATCAGCAGGCGCGAGCTGGCGCGTGCGCGCAGGATGGGTTTGGGCCCGAGCGGCAGCTGCGACTCGCACAGGCGGCAGGCGCGGATCTCGGACAGCAGCCGGTCGAGGGCGTCGGGCGTGGTTGGCGTCACGGCAGTGCGGCGTGCGGGAACCCGCTGCAGTATGCCTGCAAGCGGGTCCGTCGCGCCGTCCGGGTCAGCCGTGCGTTGGTGGCCTGATGCGGAACCAGGCCGCGTACAGCGCCGGCAGGAACAGCAGGGTCAGCGCGGTGGCCACCAGCAGGCCGCCCATGATCGCCACCGCCATCGGTCCGAAGAAGACCGAGCGCGAGAGCGGGATCATGGCCAGGACCGCGGCCAGCGCGGTCAGCACGATCGGGCGGAAGCGGCGCACGGTGGCGTCGATCACCGCCTGCCACGGATGCGATCCGTCGGCGATGTCCTGCTCGATCTGGTCGACCAGGATCACCGAGTTGCGCATGATCATGCCCGACAGCGCGATGGTGCCGAGCATGGCGACGAAGCCGAACGGCACCTGGAAGGCAAGCAGGAACAGCACCACGCCGATCAGGCCCAGTGGTGCGGTGAGGAACACCAGCAGGGCGCGCGCGAAGCTCTTGAGCTGCAGCATCAGCAGGGTGAACACGACCACGACGAACAGCGGCACGCCGGCATTGACCGAGGCCTGGCCCCGGGCCGAGTCCTCCACCGTGCCGCCGACCTCGAGTAGGTAGCCGCTCGGCAGTTCCGCGCGCAGCGCCGCCATCTGCGGCGCGAGCCCGGCGACGATCTGCGCCGGCAGGCGCTCGCCGGCGAGGTCGGCGCGTACGGTCATGGTCGGCAAGCGGTTGCGGTGCCAGATGATGCCGTCTTCGAAGCCGTACTCCAGGGTGGCGATCTGCTCCAGAGGCACGCTCTGGCCGCTGGCCGTGGGCACCGCCAGGCTGCCGAGCAGGGACAGGCGCGAACGCTCCTCCTCCGGGCCGCGCAGCAGCATCTCGATCAGCTCGTTGTCCTCGCGGTAGTGGCTGACCTGGCTGCCCGAGAGCGAGCCGCGCAGGAAGGTCGCGACCTGGGCCGAGCTGACCCCGAGGGCGCGGGCGCGGTCCTGGTCGATGACCAGGCGCACGACCTTGCTCGGCTCGGACCAGTCGAGGTTGACGTTGGTCAGGTGCGGGTCGGCGCGCACGATCTCGGCCACGCGTTCGGTCAGGCGGCGCACCTCGGCGATGTGCTCGCCCGAGACGCGGTACTGGATCGGGTAGCCCACCGGCGGGCCGTTCTCCAGCCGCGCCACGCGCGTCTGCACGTGCGGGAACTGCTGCGGCAGGGTCTCGATCAGCCACTGGCGCACCGCCTCGCGGGCGCGGATGTCGCGCGTGAGCAGGACGAACTGGGCGAAGCTGGCCTGCGGCAGCTGCTGGTCGAGCGGCAGGTAGAAGCGCGGCGATCCGGTCCCGACGTAGGCCACGACGCTCTCCACGCCGTCCCGCGCCATCGCCAGCTGCTCGAAGCGGCGCGCCTCGGCTTCGGTCGCGGTCAGCGAGCTGCCCTCGGCCAGCTTGAGGTCGACCATCAGCTCGAGGCGGGTGGACGAGGGAAAGAACTGCTGCGGCACGAAACGGAACAGCGCGACCGAGGCGACGAAGGCCAGCACCGTCACGCCGATCACCAGACCGCGGTGTTCGACGCACCAGGCGACCAGCCCGCGGAAGCGGCGGTAGAACGGCGTGGCGTAGGGATCGTGCGCCGCGCCATGCGCCGCCGGCTCGCTCGCCTGCAGCCAGGCCGGCAGGCGGCTCCGACGCCAGGCCGCGAAGCGGAACGCCAGGCTGCCTGGACGCGGCGGCGCGGCGTGGCCGCCCTCGGGCAGCAGGCGGTCGCCGAGGTAGGGCACGAACATCACCGCCGCGATCCAGCTCACCAGCAGGGCCAGCGTGACGACCTGGAAGATCGAGCGGGTGTATTCGCCGGTGCTGCTGGCGGCGGTGGCGATCGGCAGGAAGCCGGCGGCGGTCACCAGGGTTCCGGTCAGCATCGGGAACGCGGTCGCCTTCCACATGAAGCCGGCGGCCTTGAGCCGGTCGAAGCCCTGCTCCATCTTCACCGCCATCATCTCGACCGCGATGATGGCGTCGTCGACCAGCAGGCCGAGCGCCAGCACCAGCGCGCCGAGGGAGATCTTGTGCAGGCCGATGTCGAAGTAGTACATGCTGGCGAAGGTCATCGCCAGCACCAGCGGGATCGACACCGCCACCACCAGGCCGGTGCGGAAGCCGAGCGAGAAGAAGCTCACCAGCAGCACGATCGCCACC
>JANJTY010000171.1 GCA_024710865.1 Lysobacteraceae bacterium
CGGTCCAGGCCTGGCGAAGGGCGGCGAAGCGGGCTGCGCTGGCGGGCGTGGGCGCTTCGCCGCCGAAGGCGACGCGCAGCGGTTCGCGCGCAACCGGCGCGGGCGTCGGGGTGAGCTCGACCGGATGCACCTGCCATTCGACCGCGCGCGAAAGGCGCAGGCGCTCGCCATCGAGACCGTCGATCACCTCGGGCAGGTGCACGCTCAGCGCCACATCGGCATCGAGCTGCGCATCGAAGCCGCGCAGCAGGCTGGCGAGCGCGTCGGGCGCGGCGGGTCGCGGCTGATCGGGGGCGGGAAAGCCCTCGGCCAGCCAGCGCGCCTCGCTGGCGGGATCGAGCCCGAGCGCGGCCGGCTGCAGCGCCGGATGCACCAGCACGACCGCCGCGCCGCGCGGCCATCCGATCAGGCTGGGCTGGGCCAGGGCCAGCGCGACCGTCGCCAGCAGGGCGCAGCGCAGCAGCAGCAGGGGCAGCTCGCGCAGGCGCAGGCGACGACGCGGCCGGGTCTGCATCGGCACGCAGGCCAGGGCGGCGAAGTCGAGCGTGCGCGGCTTGGGATGGCGCGGGCGCAGGTGCAGCAGCACCGGCAGGGCCAGCGCGAGCAGGCCCCACAGCGCCCAGGGCGCGGCGAGAAGCAGGCTCATGCCGCGCGCACGCCGGGCGCGGGAAACAGGCGGCGCAGCGCGGCGTCCTCCGGCGCGTCGAGCCAGTGCTCCTCGAGCCGCACGCGCGCGGCGGCGAGGCGCAGCGCCAGCGCGCCTCGCGCGGTGGCGAAGGCGTCCAGGTAGCCGTCACGCACGGTTTCGGCCTCGACCTCGCGCCAGTCGCCGCTCTCTGCATCCTGCAGACGCAGCGGACCGCGGAAGGGGAAATCGCGCTCCTCGGCGGTCAGGATGCGCAGCGCGGCGACCTCGCGGCCCGCCGCGGCGAGGCGCGCGAGCCAGTCCGCCGCCAGCGGCTCGAACAGATCGCCCAGCAGCAGCACCAGCGCGCCGGGCTCGATGCGTGCCGCGACCGCATCCAGCGCGGCCGCGTCCGGCCAGCGGCCGCGCGCGGCGAGCCGGGCCAGGGCCAGGCTGCAGCGGTCGCGCTGGGCGCGGCCGGCGGCGGGCGGAACGAACTGCGCCACGCCATCGCCGAGGGTGAGCAGGCCGAAGCGCTCGTCCTCGCGCAGCGCGACCTCCATCGCGCACGCGGCCAGGCGCCGCGCCGCGTGCAGGCGCGACCAGGACGGGCGGGCCTGGTCGACCTGCGCCATCGAGGCGCTGGCGTCGAGCACGAGGACGAGGCTGAGCGGGCTGTCGCGCTCGGATTCGCGCACGAACAGGCGATCGCTGCGGGCGTAGAGTTTCCAGTCGAGCTGGCGCGGCGCATCGCCCGGCACGTAGCCGCGGTACTGGGCGAACTCCAGCCCGGCGCCGCGGGCGCGGCTCAGCTGGCGACCCAGCGGCCCGACCGGCGCCGGCGCGCGGGTGCGGAAGGCCACGCCCGCAAGGCGCGCGCGCACTTCGGGCGAAAGCTCGAGGCCGGTGCCGCTCAGGTCCATGCCGGAAGCGGTCCGCAGCGATGCAGGACGATCGGGCGCGCGGCACGGATGCGGTTCGCTGCGCTCACCGGCATCCTACGAAAAGCCGCCGGCATCCCGTGAGGCGTACGGCGCGGTCTGCAGCCCGAACCGTAGGATGCGGTGGGCCACGCGAACCGCATCGCTCCCGATGCCCGCACACGCCGCCGCGATACGCAGCGCATCGCCACGCGTTCAGCCCGGTCCGGGCAGGGCGCGCAGCAGGGCCTGCACCACCTCGTCGGTCGAGCGCTGCTCGGCCTCGGCGGTGAAGCTCAGCAGCAGGCGATGGCGCAGCACCGGCGCGGCCAGGGCCTGCACGTCCTCGCGCGTGGCGGCGAGGCGTCCGCGCAGCAGGGCGCGCGCCTTGCACGCGAGAACCAGCGACTGCCCGGCGCGCGGCCCCGCGCCCCAGCGCAGCCAGGCATTCACGTCGGGCGGCGCGCCTTCGCCGGGACGGCTGGCGCGCACCAGCTGCGCGATCCAGCGCATCAGGTCCTCGCCCACGTGCACCTGCCGGGTCAGGCGCTGCAGATCGAGCAGCTGCTCGGCATCCATCACCTGCGGCAGGGCGGGCTGCGCGCCGCCGGTGGTGAGATTGAGGATGGCAAGCTCCTCCTCCAGGCTCGGGTACTCGACCCGGATGTAGAGCAGGAAGCGGTCGAGCTGGGCCTCGGGCAGGGGATAGGTGCCGGCCTGCTCCAGCGGGTTCTGCGTGGCCAGCACGAAGAAGGGCTGCGGCAGCGGCCAGGTCTTGCCGGCGTAGCTGACGGTGCGCTCCTGCATCGCTTCGAGCAGGGCGGCCTGGGTCTTGGGCGGGGTGCGGTTGAGCTCGTCGGCCAGCAGCAGGTGGGTGAACACCGGCCCCTGCTGGAAGGTGAAGACGCGCCGGCCGGTGCCGTGGTCCTCCTCCAGCACCTCGGTGCCGAGGATGTCGCTCGGCATCAGGTCGGGGGTGAACTGGATGCGGTGGAAGTCGAGCGCGAGCGCCTCGCCGAGCGAGCGGATCAGCAGGGTCTTGCCCAGGCCCGGCACGCCCTCCAGCAGGCAGTGGCCGCCGGCGAGCAGGCCGACCAGCAGCTGCTCGATCACGTCCGCCTGTCCGACCACCACGGTGGCCAGCACGGCGCGCAGTTCGGCCAGGCGCTGCAGGCGCGTCGCGAGCGCGGCTTCGTCGAGGGTCGGGGCGGGATCAGGCATTGAGCGCATACATCACGATGTTGACCGCGAAGCGGGTATTGTCCTCGGCCAGCCAGCGCTTGTTGCGCCAGTCGTAGTCCCATTCGCAGCCGAGGTCCTTGTTGCTGTAGAGCAGGCCGAGACGGCCTTCGAACTCGATGCCCTTGAGGTAATCGTGCACCAGGTCGTCGCCCCAGCCGTTCAGCTCGAAGGCGGTGGTGGGCGGGCCGTCGGGGAAGCGGAAGAAGCTCGAATACAGCGGATGCGTGTTGGGCAGCTTGCGCAGCGCGTCGGCGCCGAAGATCTCGGCCATCTGCGCCTCGAAGCTGCGCGCGAACAGGCCGTCGATGTCGTGGTTGCAGTCGTCCACGAAGACGAAGCCGCCGCGGCGCAGGTAGGTTTCGACGTTGCGCCGCTCGTCCGGATCGAACTCGACCAGCTTGTGCCCGGCGAGGTAGCAGAACGGCGCCTCCAGCATGCGCGGATCGGCCAGCGGGATCACGCGCTCGACCGGATCGACGCGCAGGCCGGTGTAGTCGATCAGCGCGGTGATCAGGTTCGAGGGCATGCGCTGGTCCACGTCCCAGTTGCCCGACTGGTACATCAGGCGGGTGAACCAGAAATCGTAGTCGCCCGGCACCGCCTCGGCCGCGCGCGCGAGCGGGCTGCGCGCCAGCGCGGCGGCGGCGGAGAGGCCGAACAGGCTGAGCAGCTGGCGGCGGTTCATGCGGGGCGTTGGGGATGCGTGGGCGGCGCGGGCGGGACGAGATCTCGGCGGCCGGGGGAAACCGACCTCGTGCGAGACCCGGCCCTCACCCCAACCCCTCTCCCGTCGGGAGAGGGGCTCGGGACGGGCTACACCGCGTCCGACAGCGAGGTGAAGGTGAAGTCGCGCACCTTCATCGCCGGCACCATCATGGCGATGCCGGGACCGCCGCCGACGCCGGCGCCGCCGTTGATGCGCACGCTGCGGCCGAGTTCCTCGACGTTGTTCAGCATGATCACGGGCGACTCGTTGAAGCGGAAGTTCTTGATCGGGTACTTCACCTCGCCGTCCTCGATGTAGAAGGTGCCGTCGCGGGTCAGGCCGGTCAGCAGCACGGTCTGCGGATCGACCAGGCGGATGTACCAGGTGCGGGTGACCAGGATGCCGCGTTTGGTGCTGGCGACCAGCTCCTCGGTGCTGCGCTCGCCGCCCTGCATGATGATGTTGCCCGGGAAGGCGGTCGGGGTCTGGCCCTGCTTCTGCGCCCAGTAGCGCGAGTAGTTGAGGAACTTCACCACGCCCTTGTCGATGACGGGATGCTTCGTGCGCGCCTGGCCTTCGGGGTCCCAGGGCAGCACCGGCACATCGGCGTGGGTCGGGTCGCTGAACACGTCGATGCGCTCGTCGAACACCTTCTCGCCCAGGCGGTTGCCGCCGCCCTTCTTCGACAGGAAGCTGCGGCCCTCGTCGGCCTGGCGCGCGTCGAAGCCGAACAGCATGAACATCAGCAGGCCCGAGACCGCAGCCGGCTCCAGCACGACGGTGTACTTGCCCGGCTCCAGCGCCTTGGCGTCGACCGAGCCCTTGGCCTTGCGGATCGCGGTGGCGACCTCGCTGCCGGCCTTGAACTGGCTGGCGTCGGCCAGGTTCTTCGCGACCCAGCCCGAGCCGGTCTCGTCGGCGGTGCGCACGGTGCAGGTGTAGTCGAGGCCGGCGCTGCGCTGGTAGCCGAAGTTGCCGCGGCTGTTGGCGATGGCGGTGAAGCCGGTGTTGTCGATCAGGAAGCCGGCCGCGACCAGGTCCTGCTCCTTGCAGGGCGTGATCGACTCGGCCGCCACCTGGGCGCGGAACGCCGGCGTGATGTCGGCGGTGGCCTGCACGAAGGTCGGCGTGGCGACGTAGTCCTGCTTCTCGACCGCCGGCATGAACTCGGGATTCTCCGGCGCCAGCCGGGCCAGTTCCTCGGCGCGGCGTACCACGCGCTCGAGCGACTCGTCGTCGAAGCGGTTGGTCGTGGCCACGCCCGAGCGCTTGCCGAAGCTCACCTGCACGGCGAGGTTGACGTCGTTGACCACGCCGCTGGTGGAGACCGAGTTGAGCGCGAAGCGCACGTTGCCCTCGCGGTTGCCGGTGAGGGTGGCGCTGCACTCGTCCGCCTTCGACAGCTTGATGACCTTGTCGAGGATGGCGCGGGCTTCGGATTCGGTGAACAGACTCATGGCGATCGTGCTCCTCAGCCGAGCTTGCGGGCGGTGTTGATGACGTTGATGCCGTCGAAGCGGGCGGTGGACGAGCCGTGCGACACCGCCGAGGATTGCGAGGGCTGGCCCTTGCCATCGAAGAAGGAGCCGCCGAGGCGGTAGTCGCGCTCGTCGCAGATCGCGCTGCAGGCGTTCCAGAACTCCGGCGTGCGCATCTGGTAGGCCACGTCCTCCAGCATGCCGGTGATCCTGCCGCCCTTGATCTCGTAGAACAGCTGGCCGCCGAACTGGGCGTTGTAGCGCTGCTGGTCGATCGAGAACGAGCCGTTGCCGACGATGTAGATGCCGTTCTCGACGTCCTTGATCATCTCGTCCGGGGTCAGCGGCGTCTTGCCCGGCGCGAGCGAGACGTTGGCCATGCGCTGGAACTGCACGCTGGACCAGGAGTCGGCGTAGCAGCAGCCGTGCGACTCGGCCTCGCCGATGATGTGGGCCTGGTCGCGGATGGCCTGGTAGTTGACCAGCGTGCCGTCGGTGACCAGATCCCAGCGCTTGGTCGGCACGCCTTCGTCGTCGTAGCCGACCGCGCCCAGGCTGTGCGGCTGGGTCTTGTCGGCGAACAGGGTGACGCGCTCGCTGCCGTACTGGAACTTCGCCTCGCGCTTGTCGAGGGTGGCGAAGCTGGTGCCGGCGAAATTGGCTTCGTAGCCCAGCACACGGTCGAGCTCGAGCGGATGCCCGACCGACTCGTGGATGGTCAGCCAGAGGTGGTCGGGGTCGAGCACGAGGTCGTACTTGCCCGGCTTGACCGAGGGCGCCTTGAGCTTCTCGACCGCATGCCTGGCGGCCGCGGCGGCGTCCTCGACCGGGTTGTAGGAATAGCGGTAGCCGATCACGCCGCCGGGCATGGCGATGCGCTCGGCCGGGTCGCCGTCGAGGTACTCGTAGCCCATGCCCATCGGCGTGGACATGCCGTCGCGCGAACGGAACTTGCCGCTTTCCTTGTCCACCGCGGTGACCGTGACCGGCATCCAGATGCGGTGCACGTCCTGGTCGATGTAGGACCCGTCGGTCGAGGCGAAGTACTTCTGCTCGTTGACCACGAACAGGGTGGAATTGACGAAGCTGGCGCCGGCCGCCATGGCCGCGGCATTGGTCGCGAGCAGCAGGTCGACCTTGTCCTTCAGCGGTACCTCCATCGCGTTCTTCCGGATCGGCGTGGCCCAGCTCACCTCGCCCACGCCCTTCACCGGCGCGAGGCGAACCGGCTCGGACTGCACCGCCGAATTGGCCTTGGCGATGGCGACGGCGTCGCGCGCCGCGGCGGCGATGGCGTCGGGGGTGAGCTGGTTGGTGGCGGCGAAGCCCCAGGTGCCGTTGGCGATGACGCGGATGCCGGCGCCGATCGACTCGGTGTTGGCGACGTTCTGCACCGTGTCCTCGCGCGTCACCACGAACTGGTTGAGGTAGCGCCCGATGCGGATGTCGCAGTAGCTCGCGCCGGCCTCCTTCGCGGCCTGCAGGGCGCGATCGGCCAGGGCCTTCTTGAACGCGACCTCGATGCGGCCGTCGAGCAGGGCCTCGGCGGCGATCAGACGCCCGGGCTTGAGCAGGAGCAACCCGGCGGCGCCGAGTCCGGTGAGGGTGAGGAAGTCGCGTCGTTGCACGGCGGTCTCCGGCGGGTAGCAGGGAGGACAGGATCGGGCCGCGCGCGTGAGGCGGCGGTCGGCCCACGACAGTGGCCCCCCACCGGGAGGGCCGCATGTGCCGAAAGGTCTGTTCGCGTGGCGCGGATCACGGATCCGCGCCGCCGGATGGGGTTCTCAGCCGCCGGGGCGGTAAACCGCGGCGTGGATGCAGGAGAACAGGCTTATCAGGAACCAGCCGAACGGTGCCAGCCCGACGGTGATCAGCCAGGTGATGCCGCCGGCGATGGCGGCCAGCAGCAGCCAGGTGATGGCCCAGAGGATGCGGCCCTGCACCAGCTGGCCGAGGCCGGGGACGATCAGGCTGCAGATCGCGGCGATCACATTGCCGGCGGTGCCGGGGCCGTTGCTCATGGGCGAAGCTTCCTGGCAAGGGACGAAAGCGCAAACATGCGTGCGGCCGCCGCCGGGATCAAGCGGCGGCGGCCGATGCGTTCAGGGATCAGGGCGTAACAGCGGTCTGACCCTTGCCCTTGAGGTGGGCGTCGAGGAAGGCCAGCACGCGCGAGTAGCCCTCGATCTGGTTCTTCTTCTTGGTGAAGCCGTGGCCCTCGTCGGCGAACAGCACGTACTCGACCGGCACGCCGTTCTTGCGCACCGCCTCGACGATGTCGTCGCTCTCGGCCT
>JANJTY010000175.1 GCA_024710865.1 Lysobacteraceae bacterium
CCGGCCGGGGCGCGACGGTCGAGCGCGATGGCGGCCTTGCCCAGCAGCAGCCAGCCGAAGGCGAGGAAGGGCCACCAGGCCTGGAAGGCCAGGGCGAAGGCGGCGACGAAGACCAGGTAGAACAGGGCGAAGCCGCCGATGGCCTTGAGCTTGAGCCCGCGCGCGATGGTCGGCGAGTAGACCGTGGCGCCGATCATCGCGGTGGCATGCACCAGGATGAACTCGACCAGCATGATCAGCAGCGCGGTCTTCACCGCGCCGGCTCCGAAGGTAAGCGGCGCGATCCAGACCACGGCGAAGAAGGCGGCCGTCGCCGCGTCGGGCACTGCGGCGCCGAGGCGGACCCAGGCCGGACGCGGCGCCATGGTGGCCGCTCAGCCCGCCGCCGCGCGGCGCAGGCGGTCCATCACCGCCAGCCAGGCCTCGTCCGCGGGCGGCTGCTCGATCCACAGCTCGCGCGCCTGCGCGTCGTCCAGCGCGCGCAGCGCGGCGTACAGGCCCTGCGCATAGTTCTCCGGCGCCGCCGGCAGGGCGATGCCCTCGCAGCCGTGCGGCAGGTGGTCGAGCGCCAGCACGCGCACGTCGGCCGGGGCCGAGGCCAGCGCGGCACGTGCATGCAGCCGGGTCGGCGTGCGCGGCGCGTAGTGCTGCTCCAGGCTGCCCGAGACGCGCGGGCTGGCCGCTGCGGCGCCCTGCCCCACCGGCCCGATCACCGCCTCGAGATCGGCGCGCGAGATCGAGCCCGGACGCAGGATGCGCGGCGCCGCGCCGCTCAGGTCGAGGATGGTGCTCTCGATGCCGAACGCGCAGTCGCCGCCGTCCAGCACCACCGGCACCGCCGCGCCGAACTCGCTGCGCACGTGCGCCGCGCGGGTCGGGCTGATGCGCCCGAAGCGGTTGGCCGAGGGCGCCGCCAGGCCGCTGCCGAAGGCGCGCAGCAGGGCCTGCGCGACCGGGTGCGCGGGCATGCGCAGGCCGACGGTGTCCTGCCCGCCGGTGACGGCATCGGGCACGCGCACGTGGCGCTTGAGGATCAGGGTCAGCGGCCCGGGCCAGAAACGCGCCGCCAGCCGGCGCGCGGCCTCGGGCACCGGATCGGCCCAGTCGGCCAGGTCCGCCCCCGCGGGCCGGTGCACGATCAGCGGATGGTCGGCCGGCCGGCCCTTGAGCGCGAAGATGCGGCCCACCGCGACCGGATCGAGCGCGTCCGCGGCCAGGCCGTAGACGGTCTCGGTCGGCAGGCCGATGGCCTCGCCGCGGCGCAGGGCGGCGACGGCCTGGTCGATCTCATCCGGGCTGGGCTGGGTGGACATGCGCGCATCCTAGCCGACGCGGACGCAGGGCAAGAACGCCCGCTCACTCGCCCGGCGCGAAGACCTTCCCGCCCTGCATCACCAAGGCCACCTGCTTGAGCGCCGTCACGTCGCGCAAAGGATCGCCGTCCACCGCGATCAGGTCGGCGGCCATGCCCGGCTCCAGCGCGCCGATGCGGTCGGCCAGGCCGAGCAGCTCGGCGGCGTTGCGGGTGGCGGCGTGGATCGCCTGCGCCGGGCTCATGCCGTGCTTGACCATCAGCTCGAACTCGTCGGCGTTGCGTCCGTGCAGGCTGACCCCGGCATCGGTGCCGAAGGCGATCTTCACCCCCGCCGGAACGGCGCGCTCGAGCGACTTGCCGGTGATGCCGATGCGCCACTGGATCTTGGCCAGCACCTCGCCGGTGTAGGCCCCGGGATTGGCCTCAAGCCGCTCGATGTAGCCGTTCACGGTCGAGAGCGTGGGCACGTAGAAGGCGCCGCTGCGCTTGAACAGGGCGATGCTCTCCTCGCTCATCAGGGTGCCATGCTCGATCGAATCGACGCCCAGGCGCAGCGCCAGCTGGATGCCGTCGTCGCCGTGCGCATGCACCGCGACCTTCTTGCCGTACAGGCGCGAGGTCTCGACCACGGCGCGCGCCTCGTCCTCGAACATCTGCACGCCGAGACCGGCGCCAATGCGGCTGTTCACGCCGCCGGTGATGGTCATCTTGATCACGTCGGCGCCGGCGGCGATCTGCCGGCGCACCGCGCGCCGGCAGTCGTCGGCGCCGTTGCAGACATTGCCGTCGCGCGCCAGGGCCTCGTGCATGTCCATGCGGAAACCGAGGGTCGGATCGGCGTGGCCGGCGGTGGCGGAGATGCTGCTGTTGGCGGTCAGGATGCGCGGCCCCGGCACCTTGCCGGCTGCCACCGCGTCGCGCAGGGCGCGGACCACCGCATCGTCGTCGCCCAGGTTGCGCACCGTGGTGAAGCCCGCCGCCAGCGTCTTGCGCGCGTTCATCGCCGCCTCCAGCGCCACGTCCGGCGGGCTGTCCTGCACGCTCGACAGCTGCGCCGCGACGCCGCCCTTGTCCGAGGTCAGGTGCACGTGGCTGTCGATCAGGCCCGGCAGCACGAAGCGATCGCGCAGGTCGATCACGCGCGCCTCCGGCACGCCGAAGGCTTCCGGTCCGTGATGGCCGTCGCGCACCTCGGCCACGACGCCATCGCGCAGCAGCAGCGTCGCCGCCTCGCGCGGCGCGCGCTCGGGCCGGTCGAGCAGGCGGCCGGCCTGGATCAGCAGGGTCTCGGCGCAGGCGGAACCCGTGCCGGCGACGAGCAGCAGGGCGAGGGCAAGGCGGGTGATGCGCATCGGGCGGCTCCGGCGATCGGTTCGGACAAGGCCGGCAACGGTAGCAGGGCAGAGACCGAACGCGGCGTCGACGCGGTCTCAGGTTGCGCGCTGCAGGGCGCGCAGCCAGCCCCGCACGCGTCTCGAACTCCGCTGGGATGACGAAGGCAGCCGCAGCCTGCCCCGTCCCCTGCTCGGCAGGGGCGGGTTGGGGTGGGGTGGCGGGTTTGGAGCGGGCGAGTCGGGACGGACGCATCTCCTCCCGACCGCCCGGCACTGCGGCGCAGCCTTCGGGCGTTGTTCGGCACGCGAGCCTGGGGCTCGCCAACGTGCCTCATTCCCCACGCGTGCTGCGCGCAGCAAGGGAATGGGCGAGGCGCGACATCAGGACCGCTCGCGACACGCAGGGACGGTGAGGTTCTTCCACCCCGTGCGCCCGTTTGCTGTGCGATGGCGGAACGCAGATCGCCTGCTGGAGGTTCCTACCTGCGGCGTGGCCCGCGTCGACCCGGGCCGGCGCGATCAGCCCTTGACGCAGACCACCTGCCGCAGGGTGTGCACGACCTCGACCAGGTCGCGCTGCGCCGCCATCACCTGGTCGATCGGCTTGTAGGCGGCGGGCGATTCGTCGATCACGCCGGCATCCTTGCGGCATTCGACGTGGGCGGTGGCTTCGCGGTGCTGGGTCAGGGTGATCGACTGGCGCGCCTCGGTGCGGCTCATGACGCGGCCGGCGCCGTGGCTGCAGCTGTGGAAGCTCTCGGCGTTGCCCAGGCCGCGCACGATGAAGCTCTGCGCGCCCATGCTGCCGGGAATGATGCCGAGTTCGCCGGCCCGCGCGCTCACCGCGCCCTTGCGGGTGACGAACAGGTCCTGGCCCTGGTGGGTCTCGCGCTGGACGTAGTTGTGGTGGCAGTTCACCGCCAGGGCGTCGAGCTGGAACTTCGGCAGCTGCCTGCGCAGGGCATCGAGCACGCGCGCCAGCATCGCCTCGCGGTTGCAGCGGGCGTAGTCCTGCGCCCAGGACACGGCCTCGACGTAGTCGTCGAACAGCTCCTCTCCCTCCATGAAGAAAGCCAGGTCCCTGTCGGGCACGCGGTAGCCAAGAACCCGGCGCGACAGCGCATCGCGCGCCTTCTGGATGAAGTAGGTGCCGATCAGGTTGCCGGTGCCGCGCGAGCCCGAGTGCAGCATCACCCAGACGCGGTCGGACTCGTCGAGACACACCTCGATGAAATGGTTGCCGCCGCCGAGCGTGCCGAGCTGGCGCGCCAGCTTGTCGGTGCGGATGCCGCGGTGGCGCGACGCGATCGCTTGCAGGCGCGGGTACAGCCCGCTGCGCGCGACGGCGGTCTCGACGCTGTCCGGCAGGCTGCGGTGTTCGCCGCCCGGCCCATTGCCGACCGGCACCGCGCGCTCGATCGCGCTGCGCAGCGCGGCGAGCGAATCGGGCAGCTGCGCGGCGTCGAGCGAGGTGCGCACCGCGGCCATGCCGCAGCCGATGTCGACCCCGACCGCAGCCGGAATGATCGCGCCACGGGTGGGCACGACCGAGCCCACGTTCGCGCCGATGCCGACATGCACGTCGGGCATGACCGCGATCCAGGGCCCGACGAAGGGCAGCGCGGCGAGGTTCTGCAGCTGCTGCTGCGCTTTGGTGTCGAAAGGCACGCCGCGCACCCAGGCCTTGATCGGGGTGCCGGCTTCGGCGTGCAGGAATTCGTAGGTGGTTCCCATGGCTGCGGTCCTTGCTGTTCCATTCTGCGCCGCCGACGCGGGTGTCGGAGACGGCATTCCTCGCCGCGGGCCCGGCCCGTTCCGGGCCCGCGTATGCCGTTCAACGTGCGCCCTCGCACGCGAAGTCCAGGTTGCGATCAACGCAGCTTGACCAGGTCCTTCAGCACGCCATCCAGGCCGCCGAACACGGTCAGGGTGTCGATCTTCTCGGTGACCTTCTCCAGCGCCTCCAGCTCCTTCAGGCGCAGCAGGGTCGGGCTGTCCTCGATCAGCCTGGCGGTGTTGAGCAGGGAACGGGTCGCGTTCGACTCCTCGCGCCGGCGGATGACGTTGGCCTGCGCCAGCTTCTCCGCCTGCACCACGCCGTTGAGGATCTCCTTCATCTCACCCGGCAGGATCACGTCCTTGACGCCCACGCCGGTCACCTCGATGCCGTACTCGCTAACGCGCTCGCGCACGTAGGCGAAGATGTCGGCATCGAGCGAGGCCTTGTCGCCCAGCAGTTCGTCCAGCGACTTGGCACCCACCGCGCGGCGCAGGCCGTACTGCAGCTCGCGGTAGATGAAGTCGCTGTGCTTGGCGACGCGCGTCCGCGCCACGACCGGATCGGCCACGCGCAGGCTGGCGGCCAGGTTCACCCGCAGCGAGACCTTGTCGCGGGTGAGCAGCTCCTGGCCCGAGACCTCCAGCGACAGCAGACGCTGGTCGATCACCTCCGCCGAGACGTTCTTGCGGAAGTTCCAGAACGCATAGCTGCCCGGGCCCAGGGTCTGGGCCAGTTCGCCGTCGATGAAGACCAGGCCGGTGGATTCCACCGGCACGGTCAGCGCGACGGCGACCCGCTCCAGCAGGCCGATCTGGCGCAGGCGCGTGGCGACCACGCGCGGCAGGGCGAGGCCGTCGTTGAGCGAGACGGTCTCCACCGTCACCTCCACCAGGCCGCGCCAGAACAGCGCGCGGGTACCCGGCGGCAGCACGTCGCTCAGGCGGCCGTTGCGGCTGACCAGTCCCACCGACTCGCTGCCGATGTCGGCCAGCACGAAGTGCTCGCCCAGGCGCTCGCCGAGGGCGCGGATCAGCGCGTCCTTGTCGCCGCCGCGGTACTCCGGCTGGCTGATGTCGTGCGTGCTCACGCCGATCCGACCCAGCGGGTCGAAGTAGCGGTAGACGCCCGGCCCCAGCACGCGCTGGAACTGACGGTTCTTGCTCACCAGGCCGCGCTCGCCGTCGCCGATCACGACCCGCTTGGTCCAGAACATGGCTGTTCTCCTTGGGCTCTGGTGGTTCGACTCCGGTCGGGAACTGCACCGGGGGGGAATCTAAGACCGCAGGGCAGTGGGTTGGGCGAGGCCGCGGACGGCCTCGCCGGGAAAAGGTGGA
>JANJTY010000210.1 GCA_024710865.1 Lysobacteraceae bacterium
GTCTGGGTGCCGAGCGCGGCGGTGAACAGACGCGCGGCATTGAGTGGCTGCAGCAGATCGTGGCTGGCGGCGGCGAGGAAGCGGGTCTTGGACAGGTTCGCGGCTTCGGCCTCCTGCTTGGCCGCGCGCTGCGCCTCCAGCGCACGCTGAAGCTCGGCGGTGCGTTCGTCGACGCGCCGCTCCAGCCCGGCCTTGGCCTCGATCAGGCCGGCCTCGGCACGCTTGTAGGCGGTGACGTCGGTGAAGGTGGTGACGAAGCCTCCGCCGGGCATGGGCTGGCCGCGCAGTTCCAGCACGCTGCCGTCGGGCCGGATGCGTTCGAACACGTGCGCGGTGCCCTGGCGCATGTGATCGAGGCGGCGCAGCACCATGGCCTCGACATCGCCCTTGCCCATCTCGCCGCGCTCGGCGTTCCAGCGGATCAGGTCGGCGATCGGCCGTCCGACGTACACCATGCCGTCGGGAAAGCCGAACAGTTCGAGGTAGCGGCGGTTCCAGGCGACCAGCCGCATCTGCGCATCGACCACGCTGATGCCCTGGCTGATGTTCTCCAGGGTGGCGCCAAGCAGTTCGCGGTTGAAGCGCAGCTCCTGCGAGGTCTCGTCCAGCAGCGAAACGACCTCGCCGAGGTCGAGGCCGGTGCCGCGCAGGGCGGTGGTCAGCACGCGCCGCGCGGAAGCACCGCCGATGGCGCCGGCGAGCAGCTTCTCGGTGTGCTGGATCAGGCCGCGCTCGGCCAGTTCGCCCGCCGCCAGGGAGCGCCCGCCGGCTTCGAAATACTCGGCGAAGGCGCGCTGCGCGGCGCGCTCGCCGAGGATGCGGCGCGCGATCGCCTGCAGGTCCTGCACGCTGATCCGCCCGCGCCACTCGCCGCCGGACGCTCCGCGCTGCATCCAGGGGTCGAGGAAGGGCAGCGCCTGCAGGCGCTCGTCCACGCTGGGCCGGAAGCGCAGGCTGAGGAACACGAAGCCGGCGATGTTGGCCAGCAGCGACCAGAAGGCGCCGTGGGTGATCTCGTCCCAGCCGGACAGTCCGAACAGCGCCTGCGGACGCAGCAGGCCGATGCCGAAGGGACCGGATTCGAACCAGGCGCCGTCGAGCAGGCCGGCGCGCGAAAGGGTCGGCAGCAGCAGGGTGTAGGCCCAGAGCGCGAAGCCGGCGCTCAAGCCACCGAGCGCGCCGATACGGCTGGCGCCGCGCCAGTACAGCCCGCCGATGATCGCCGGCGCGAACTGGGCAACGGCCGCAAAAGCCAGCAGACCGATCGAGGCCAGGCTCTGGTTCGCCTCCAGCAGGCGGTAGTAGGCATAGGCCGCCAGCGCCAGGGCGACGATGGTGGCGCGGCGCACGCCCAGCACGATGCCGGACAGGTCGCTGCGCTGCTCCAGGTGCAGCGCACGCCAGCGCAGCAGCGCCGGCATCACGAGGTCGTTGCTGACCATGGTCGCCAGCGCCACCGAGGCCACGATCACCATGCCGGTGGCAGCCGAGAAGCCGCCCAGGTAGGCCAGCAGCGCGAGGCCGGTGTCGCCCTGCGACAGCGGCAGGCTCAGCACATAGGCGTCGGGCGCAACGTCCTGCGTGCCGGACACGGCCGCGCCGGCCCAGGCGATCGGCAGCACCAGCAGGCTGATCAGGGCCAGGTAGAGCGGGAAGAGCCAGCGCGCGGTGCGCAGGTCACCGGGGTTCTCGCACTCGACCACGCCGACCTGGAACTGGCGCGGCAGGCAGAACATCGCCAGCAGGGCGAGCACGGTCGAAGCGAAGAAACCGCCGGGCAGCGGTTCGCGCGCCAGCTCGGCCAGCGGCAACTGCGCGGGCTCAAGCAGCGCCAGCGCGTACCCACCGAGCGCGACGAAGGCCACCAGCTTGATCAGCGACTCCAGCGCCAC
Source organism: Lysobacteraceae bacterium (assembly GCA_024710865.1). GTDB lineage: Bacteria > Pseudomonadota > Gammaproteobacteria > Xanthomonadales > Xanthomonadaceae > JANJTY01. The sequence continues at coordinate 1,893 of JANJTY010000210.1, forward strand.
CGCGAGCATCAGGCCGTGGTGGTGCTCGCCGGCATTGATCTGGCGCGTGCCGAACAGGATCGAGAAGGCCGCCAACAGCAGGGCCAGCCAGAACGCGGCGTCCTCGAGCAACGGTGGATGTCCGCCCCGGCCATCGCCCGAGAGCACCTCGATGCTCATCGCACCGGCCTTGAACTGCAGGGCGATGTAGGGAATCGCGGCGAAGATCGCGAGCAGGGTGACCATCGCCGCCAGCGCCGGCGACTTGCCGTAGCGGGTGCCGAGGAAATCGGCGATGGAGGTGATGTTCTGCTCGCGCGCGATCTGGATCAGGCGCGCCAGCACACCGGGGAAGAACAGGAACAGCAGCACCGGCCCTAGGTAGATGGGGAGGAAGCTCCAGGGCGAAGCCACTGCGCTGCCGACCGCGCCGTAGAAGGTCCAGGACGAGCAGTACACCGCGAGCGCCAGGCTGTAGACGATGGGCCGCAGCCAGGTGCGTTCGGGATAGAGCGGACGACGGTCGCCGTAGTAGGCGACGCCGAACAGCAGCGCGGCGTAGAGCAGCGAGGCGAGCAGCAGGACCCAGCCCGGCAGCATGCATCCCCTCCCCGGGCGATTGGTGCGGACCGCGGCGATGGTAGCAGGGCCGGCGCCGGCCCCGCCCGCCTACTCGAAGCTGCCCGAGTAGCTCTCCGGCGCGAGGTTTTCGAACAGGGTGTACTCGCCAAAGAACTTGAGCTTGAGCGAACCGGTTGGGCCGCTACGCTGCTTGCCGATGATGACCTCGGCAATGCCCTTGTCGGCCGAGTCCTCGTGGTAGTACTCGTCGCGGTAGATGAAGACGATGACGTCGGCGTCCTGCTCGATGGCGCCCGACTCGCGCAGGTCGGCCATCACCGGGCGTTTGTCGGTGCGGCTCTCCAGCGAGCGGTTGAGCTGGGACAGCGCGATCACCGGCACGTTCAGCTCCTTGGCCAGCGCCTTCAGGCTGCGCGAGATCTCGGAGATCTCGTTGGTGCGGTTCTCCTTCGTGCCCGGCACCTGCATCAGCTGCAGGTAGTCGATCACGATCAGGCCGAGCTCGTGCTCCTTGGCCAGGCGCCGGCAGCGCGCGCGCAGTTCGGACGGACTCAGCGCCGGAGTGTCGTCGATGAAGATCTTGACCTCCGCCAGCAGGGTTATGGCGTGGGTCACGCGGCTCCAGTCCTCGTCCTCCAGCTGGCCGGTGCGCAGGCGCTGCTGGTTCACCCGACCGAGCGAGGAGATGAGTCGGAACGCCAGCTGCGAGGCCGACATCTCCATCGAGAACACCGCCACCGCCTTCTTCGTCTTGAGCGCGACGTTCTGCGCCATGTTCAGCGCCAGCGAGGTCTTGCCCATGGCCGGACGTGCGGCGACGATGATGAGGTCGGAAGGCTGCAGGCCGGCGGTCTTCTCGTCGAAGTCGATCAGTCCGGTGGGCGCGCCGGTGACGGCGCCCTGGTTGGCGTAGCGCTGCTGCAGGATCTGGAACGCGTCGCGCGCGGCCTGGCGCATGCTGAGGAAACCCTGGCGCCCGCGCGCGCCGGCCTCGGCGATCTGGAACACCGCCTGCTCGGCCGCCTCCAGGATCTCGCGGCTATTGCGCTCGCCGGGCTGGAAGCCATCCGCCGTGATCTGGGTACCGACCTCGATCAGTCGGCGCAGGATCGACTTCTCGCGCACGATGTCCGCGTAAGCCCCGATGTTGGCCGCCGACGGTGTGGTACTGGCCAGCTCCACGAGGTAGGCGGCGCCACCGACCTGTTCCGAGAGCGCCTTGGCTTCGAAGCGCTCGCCCAAGGTGATGGCATCGAACGGCTGGTTCCGCTCGGACAACTCCAGGATGGTTTCGTAGATGAGGCGATGGTCGTGCCGGTAGAAATCCTCGGCGCGGATGCGGTCGGCGACCTGGATCCAGGCTTCGGGCGCGATCATCAGCCCGCCCAGCACGGCCTGCTCGGCCTCGATCGAATGCGGCGGTACGCGCAAGGCCTCGATGCGCGGATCGCGGAGCTCGGTGCGCAGGGCAGAGCGTGTACTCATGGGAGGTGGCGTTCGCGAAGGGCGGGACGTAAGCCGGCGATGGTAGCCGGAGGCTGGCGCAGGGGGCTGCAGACAAAACGGTGGTCGAGCTGTGCAGGACCTGTGGACAAGTCCGGTAAAACCTGTGCGCTGCACGTCTCAGCGCCTGCGACGGACGGCACCGTCCGAAACGACGACGGGCGCCCGAGGGCGCCCGTCGCGGGGTGCTTCCAGCGGCCTGGATCAGGCTTCCGGAACCACGATCACCTTGATGGTGGTCTCGACGTCGGCGTGCAGGTGCACGGTGACCTCGAACTCGCCGGTGCGGCGGATCGGGCCTTCGCCCATCACCACTTCGCTCTTGTTGAGCGGCATGCCGGCGGCGGTGAAGGCCTCGGCGATGTCGCGCGGGCCGACCGAGCCATACAGCTTGCCTTCGGTCGAGGCATTGGCCGGGATGGTGATCTCCTTGCCTTCAAGCTGGGCCTTGCGCGCCTCGGCGCCGCCCAGCAGCTCGCGGGCGCGGGCCTCGTAATCGGCGCGGCGCTGCTCGAACTCCGCGACGCTGGCCGGGGTGGCCGGCACCGCCTTGCCCTGCGGCACGAGGAAGTTGCGGCCGTAGCCCGGCTTGACCTTGACCTTGTCCCCGAGGTTGCCGAGGTTGGTCACTTTCTGCAGCAGAATCAGTTCCATGGTTTCACTCCGTGTTCGTTAGCGGCAGGCGCCGGTGGGCGCACGGCCGCAACGCGTGGCTGTCCGAACGGACGAATGGCGGATCAGTGGTTGTCGCAGTACGGCAGCAGGGCCAGGAAGCGCGCCCGCTTGATCGCCGTGCCGAGCTGGCGCTGGTAGCGCGTCTTGGTGCCAGTGATGCGGCTTGGCACGATCTTGCCGGTCTCGGTGATGTACTGGCGCAGGGTGTTCAGGTCCTTGTAGTCCACCTCGGTGATGCCCTCGGCGGTGAACTTGCAGAACTTGCGGCGACGGAAGAACTTGGACATGGGTGCTTACCGACGGCCTCAGGCCGCCGCCTCCTCGTTGGAATCGGACGACACGGACTCGACCGCATCCTCGTCGCGGCGGCGACGCTCGGGCTTCTCGTCCTTGCTCTTCATGATCAGGCTCTGCTCGGTGTCGGCGCCCTCGCGCTGGATCACGAGGTGGCGGAGCACGGCGTCGTTGAAGCGGAAGCCGGCGACCAACTCGTCCAGCACCACCTTGCCGCACTCGACGTTCATCAGCACGTAGTGGGCCTTGACCAGGTTCTGGATCGGATAGGCGAGCTGGCGGCGACCCCAGTCCTCGAGGCGATGGATCTTGCCCGAGTCGGCTTCGATCAGCGACTTGTAGCGCTCGATCATGGCCGGGACCTGCTCGCTCTGGTCCGGGTGGACCATGAAAACGATTTCGTAGTGACGCATGGTTTCTCCTTGTGGATGCCCGCGGCCGGAAGCGGCGCGCGATGCAGCCTCCCGCGGGATTACGGTGAGGCAAGTTCCCCATCGGACGACGGGTAGCCAAACATTCTGTCATGCACCGGCAGCAAAGGGCAAGGAATGCTCCCTCCTCGCCGTCGCCCCCTACTCCGATAACGCAGCACGCATGTAGGCCCGCGCCTCGTCCGCCAGATCCTCGTGATCCAGGGCGTAGCGGATCGTGGCCTCCACCAGGCCGATGCGGCTGCCGCAGTCGAAGCGGCGACCGGCAAAGCGATAGGCCAGCACCGGCTCGGATGCGAGCAGGGCGGCGATGGCGTCGGTGAGCTGGACCTCGCCGCCCGATCCAGCGCGGATCGATGCCAGATGGTCGAAGATGCGCGCACTGAGGACGTAGCGACCGACCACGGCGAGCGTGCTCGGCGCCTGCTCGGGGCGCGGTTTCTCGACGATGGCGCGGATGCGTCCGGCGCCCTCGGCGAAGGCCTCGGCCGCGACGATGCCGTAGCTGCTGGTCTGTTCCGGCGGCACGTCCTGCACCGCCACCACCGAAGCGCCGCTGCGGCCGGCCAGGTCGACCATCTGGCCCAGGGCGCCGCGCCCACGGCTCCAGATCAGGTCGTCGGGAAGCAGCACAGCGAACGGGGCATCGCCCACCACGGGACGCGCGCACAACACCGCATGACCCAGGCCGAGCGCCTCCGCCTGGGTCACGAACACGGCGCGCACGTGCGCGGGCAGCACGTCCCGGATCAGGCCGAGGAGTTCGCTCTTGCCGGACTTCTCCAGCTTCTGCTCCAGCTCGTAGGCCTTGTCGAAATAGTCGGCGACCGCATGCTTGTAGCGGTTGGTGACGAAGACCAGGGTGTCGCAGCCGGCCTCGATGGCCTCGTCCACGGCGTACTGGATCAGCGGCCGATCGACCACCGGCAGCATCTCCTTGGGAACGGTCTTGGTGGCGGGAAGGAAGCGGGTGCCGAGACCGGCAACCGGAAAGACGGCGGTACGGATGCGCATGGCGTCCCTGCGGGGGTGAGGATCAGGAGCGGGCGCGCAGCATCGGGACCACCTCGGCCCGGCCGCTTCCGCCCGGCGAATACTCGGGAACCAGTTCGTGCAGCAAGCGTTGCAGGACCGGCTCGTCGTAGCGCTGGACCGCGCTGCGCAGCTGCTGCAGGGCGGCCTCCAGCTGCTGCGCCGGCACCATGCGCGTCTCGGCCTGCACGATCTTCGGATGCGAGGTGCGGCGGTACTGTTCCTGGTCGTAGAACAGCTCCTCGAACAGCTTCTCGCCCGGACGCAGACCGGTGAATACGATGTCGATGTCGCGTCCGGGCTGTTTGCCGGCCAGCTTGATCATCTGCTCGGCCAGGTCGCGGATGCGCACCGGCTCGCCCATGTCGAGCGCGAACAGTTCGCCGCCGCGACCCAGCGCAACGGCCTGCAGGATGAGCTGGCAGGCCTCGGGGATGGTCATGAAGTAGCGCGTGACCTCGGGGTGCGTCACCGTAAGCGGGCCGCCAGCGACGATCTGCTCGCGGAACAGCGGAACCACGCTGCCGGCCGAGTCCAGCACGTTGCCGAACCGCACCGTGATGAAGCGGGTCGCGACACCCGCGGCGAGGCCGAGGCAGACCATCTCGGCAAGGCGCTTGGTGGCGCCCATGACGTTGACCGGGTTGACCGCCTTGTCCGAGGAGATCAGGGCGAGGCACTCGACGCCGTGGCGGATGCAGGCGAGCGCCAGGGTCTGGGTCGCGAGCACGTTGTTGCGCACCGCCTCGCGCAGTTGGCCCTCGAGCAGCGGCACATGCTTGAAGGCAGCGGCGTGGAACACGATGTCGGGCTTCACGTCCGCCAGCACCTTGTCGCAGGTTGACGGGTCGCCGCAGTCGCCGAGCACCGGCTGGAACAGGAGGTCGGGAAATTCGCTGCGCAGCTCCTGGTCGATACGGTACAGGTTGTACTCGCAGAGCTCCACGATGCCGAGGCTCTGCACACCGAGGCGCGCCACCTGGCGGCACAGCTCCGAACCGATCGAGCCGCCACCGCCGGTGACCAGCACACGGCGCCCGGAAAGTCCGGTCCGGATCGCGGTCCAGTCCAGCTGCACCGGATCGCGGCCGAGCAGATCCTCGATCGCGACCTCCTTCAGTTCGTTGAACTGCGAGCGCCCTTCGACCACGTCCTGCAAACGCGGCACGGTACGGAATGGCAGGCCGGTCTCTTCGCACAGCTCGACCACGCGGCGCATCTGCTGGGTACTGGCCGAGGGCATGGCGATCAGCAGCATGTCCGCCGCGACTTCGCGCGCGATCGCGCCGGCCTCGGCGATGCTCCCCAGCACCGGTACGCCATGCAGTTTGGCGCCGCGCAGCACGCGCTTGTCGTCGAGAAAACCGACCGGGCGGAAGCGGTTCTCGCGCCGTATGTCCCGCACCAGCGCCTCGCCCGCGCGACCCGCGCCGAGCACCAGCACGCGCAGGCCTTGTTGCCGCCCGCCTCCGCCGCCGCCGTAGCGATTGTCCTTCCAGAAGCGGTACAGCATGCGCGGCGCGCCGAGCAGGACGACCAGGGTGAGCGGATAAAGGGCCAGGACGGAGCGCGGCACGCCCTCAAGGCGCTGGAACAGGAAGAGGCCGAGCGCGATGGCAAGGGCGCCGAGCAGGCCTGCGCGCGCGATGTTCCAGAGGTCGGGCAGGCTGGCGAAGCGCCACAGGCCGCGGTAGAGGCCGGTCCACCAGAGCACCAGCCCCTGCGCGGCCAGCACGATGGGGACCTCCGGCGAGAACAGGGAGATCTGTGGCGGATCGGGCTGCAGGCTGTAGCGCAGCGCCATGGTGGCATACCAGCCGATCCAGACCATGACAAGATCGTGCACCACCACCGCGACGCGGGGATGGATCGCTGCAATCCAGCGAGCCCCGCCCATCAATGCGATCCGGCCGCTTCGCGGCGAAGGCGCATTCGCAGCACCACCCAGCCCAGCAGACCGACGGCCAGCACCTTCACCGCCAGCGCGACCGCCATAGGATCTTGCCTCGGGCCGAGGTAAAGGGCGAGGCCCGTCGTGTGGAGATTCCAGACAAGGCTCATGAGCACGATTCGCGAATGGGAGCGCCCTCGTCTCGCCAGCCACTGGTAGAGATGCGAACGGTGCGCAGTATACCAACGCCGGCCGGCAGCCATTCGCAACACCAGGGTGGCGCCGGCGTCGATGAGGAAGGCGGACGGCAGAAGGACCAGCGCGGGAAGCCCTAGGTTCCCTTCGCGCCACGCCAGCAGCAGGAGCGCGCCAACCGCGATGCCGAGGAAGCCGCTGCCGATATCGCCGAGGAAGATGCGCGCGCGCGGCAGGTTGAATGGCAGGAAACCCAGGATTGCCGCAGCGAGGACGCCGGCCAGCATTCCGGTGGAGGCCGCACCGTGCGCGAACGACAACGCACCGGCCACGCAGGCGATCCACAACGCGTGCACGCTGGCGAGCCCGTTGATGCCGTCCATGAAGTTCCAGACGTTGACCAGCGCGGCCAGGCCGAACACCACGACCATCAGCACCAACGCGGCCGGCAGCGGGTCCAGCGCGGGTGGCGGAGCGCCGTACGCGAGCAGCGATGCCGCCAGCACATGCACCGCAAGTCGCGGCAGGGCCGGCAGCGGGCGGTGGTCGTCACAGAATCCGATGCCGGCGACGAGCACCAGGGGAGCCAGCACCCAGAGTCCGGCCCACTCCAGGTCGCCAACGGCTGCGGCGAGACACAGTCCGCCCACCAGTGTCAGGACGATTCCGAGCCCACCGCCGCGCGGCGTCGGCGCCGAATGACTGCGACGCTGGCCTGGAAGGTCGATCAGTCCGCGCCGACGCGCGTAGCGGATCGTTCCCCACACCAGCCCCGCACTCAACGCGACGCAGGCGGGAAGCAACCATCCGATGGCATCGACCGCAGACATGCCCTACTCGCCGCTGGCGCCGTGGATGGGCTTGACCGTGCCCCAGCTCTTGCAGCTCGGGCACTGCCAGTGGTGCTGGCGCGCGCCGAATCCGCACCGTCCGCAGCGGTAGGCGGGACTGCCCGCGAGTACCGCCTCAGTGAGCTGCTTGAGGGTTTGCAGAATTTCCTGGCCGTGTCCGGAGCGGTCCGCAAGACTGAGTTCGATGAGAAGACCCTGGCCGCGCACCGAGGGACGCTGGCGCAGCTGACGCACGAGGAAGTCGACGGCCGCTGGCCGTCCCTCCTCCTGTTCGATCAGGCGGGTCAGCGCAAGCAGGGGCGAAACGCCCGGGTAGCGCTCGATCATCTCAGCCAGGAACGAGCGGGCGCGCGACTTCTCGCCGCAGCGTTCGTAGGCGGCCAGCAGGTCGCGCAGCACCTCCGGGAGAAATTCGACATCGTGCCTGGCCACCCGTTCAAGCGCGCGGATCGCAGCGGCATCGTTGCCGGCGGCGATCTCGCTTCGCCCTTTGAGGATGCCGGCGCGGACCGAGTGTGGATCGGCCTCGAAAGCAGCTTCGAGGCCCGCGCGAAAGCCGGCTTCATCGCCGCGCGCACGCGCCTGCTCGGCCAGCTCGCAGTGGAATTGCGCCACCAGCTTGCCGGTCGGCTCGCCGGTGCGGGATTCGAGGCGTCGGGCATGCTCGATCGCCTTTTCCCACTCGCGCTCGGCCTGGCAGATGGCGATGAGGTGACGCAGTGCCGTGGGGCCCGCACCCTGGAGTCCAACGACATCTGAGAACAGGGTCTCGGCGCGATCCAGCAGCCCGGCGCGCATGTAGTCTTCGCCCAGCTCCAGTACAGCCTGAACCTTGTGCTCGTCCGACAGCGCCGGCCTCGCAATCAGGTTCTGGTGGACTCGGATGGCGCGCTCTACCTCGCCGCGCCGGCGGAACAGGTTGCCGAGCGCGAAGTGGGTCTCGACCGTGTCCTGGTCGACCTCGGCGATCTGCAGGAAGACCTCGATCGCCTTGTCGGGCTGCTCGTTGAGCAGGTAATTGAGGCCGCGGAAGTAGCTGCTCGACAGGCCCCGGACCCGCGCACCGCTGGCGCGCTCGCTGCGACCCCGCGACAACCACCAGCCGGAAGCGAAGGCGACCGGCAGCAGGAGCAGCAGCCAGGTCCAGTCCGGACTCATGGCGCGGCTGCGCCCTCGGCGGTCTGCAGGCGGCGGCGCACGCGGGCCAGTTCTCGCCGCAGGGGCCAGGCCACCGCCAGCAGCACGACCAATCCGCCGAGCAGGGCGCCCGCAAGCGCGAACGCCAGCAGGGCAACGCCAGCGGACACGTCGAACCGCGTCACGTAAAGCTCCAGGCTGAGGGGCGCAGCGTTGAGCGCGCCGAACAGCAGCCCGAGCGCGAGGCAGATCACCGCAAGGCCTACGAACAGGGCGCGCATGGTGTGTCCTCGGTTGGCTACGCAGGAACGATCAGGCGTCCGGCAGCGGGGTCACGTCGTTGACCCGCTCGCGCAATTCCTTGCCCGGCTTGAAGTGCGGCACATGTTTGCCCGGCAGGGCGACAGACTCGCCCGTCTTCGGGTTGCGCCCGATGCGCGGCGGTCGGTAATGCAGGGAAAAACTCCCGAAGCCACGGATCTCGATGCGGTCGCCACTGGAGAGAGCGCCACTCATCTGTTCGAGCAGCGACTTGACCGCAAGGTCCACGTCTTCCGCCTTGAGGTGGGCATGGCGCAGGACCAGGGCCTCGATCAGCTCCGACTTGGTCATCGTGTCCCCATGGTTGACGTGGTGCGTTGCTTGGGCGCGCGTCCGGGGACGCAGCACTGGCGGCGGGAGCATGGCATCCCGCGGCCTTCCGTTGCGACGGTCTGGCTCGCCATGCGGCGAGCCGGACCGGAGAGACGCGTGACCGGCGCGGCGGAGGCCGCGCCGGTCGCAGGCTAGGGCTTAGTCACCCTTGCCCATCTGCTCGCGCAGCAGCGCGCCGAGCTTGGTGGTGCCGCCGGCGGCGTTCTGGTACTCATCAAGGACCTCCTGCAGCTCGGCCTCTTCCTTGGCGCGGATCGACAGCTGCAGGGTGCGGCCCTTGCGGTCCATGCCGATGAACTTGGCCTCGACCGCGTCGCCCACCTTGAAGTACTGGCCGGCGTCCTCTACCCGCTCCTTGGCGATGTCGGAGGCGCGGATGTAACCCTCGATGCCGTCAGCCAGCTCGATGGTAGCGCCCTTGGCGTCCACTT
>JANJTY010000265.1 GCA_024710865.1 Lysobacteraceae bacterium
ATGGCGGTGGATGCGTTCGGGGCCGGGCGCGTCACCGCGGTGCGATTGCCTTCGCGCTTCACCTCAGCGCTGAGCAACGACCTCGCCGCCGAACAGTGCGCCACCCTGGGCGCGCGCCTGCTGACCCTGCCGATCGAGGCGCCCTTCGAGGGCTTCCTCGACGCACTCGCGCCGGTCTTCGCCGAACGCATGCCCGACGTGGCCGAAGAGAACCTGCAGTCGCGCTGCCGCGGCGCGCTGATGATGGCGCTGTCGAACAAGTTCGGCGGCCTGCTGTTGACCACCGGAAACAAGAGCGAGTACGCGGTGGGGTATGCCACCATCTACGGCGACATGTGCGGCGGTTTCGCGCCGATCAAGGATCTGTACAAGACCGAGGTCTACGCACTTGCCCACTGGCGCAACGCGCAGCAGCCGGCGGCGGCTCCGCCGGCGATCCCGCCCGCGGTGATCGAGCGCGCGCCCTCGGCCGAGCTGCGCGAGAACCAGACCGACCAGGACTCACTGCCGCCCTACGAGGAGCTGGATGCCATCCTGCGCGCCTTCGTCGACGAGGAATGCTCGCGCGACGAGATCGTCGGCATGGGCTTTGCCCGCGCCACGGTCGAGCGCGTGGTGAAGCTGGTGCGCATCAACGAATGGAAGCGGCGCCAGTCGGCGCCGGGGCCGAAGGTTTCGCGCCGCGCCTTCGGGCGGGAGCGCCGCTACCCGATCACCTCGGGCTGGCGCTGAGCGCGCGTTGTTCCGGGAATCGGCGCGCGCCGCGAAGTCAGCGGGTGCGGTGGGTCAGCGCCGTACCGCGCGTCAGTTGCGCAGTCCGCCGAGCGGGACCAGCTTGCGCCAGAAGCTTTCTTCCGCCGGCCAGCCTCCGCGCAGGTAGGGGTGCTCCGGAGCATTGCCTTCCAGCACGCGGCGCGCATCGGCGGCGAGATCGTCCTGGCCGAGCCGGACGTAGCTCTCCGCGATCACGGCCAGGGCATCGCCGGTGTGCACGCTCTGCGGGAAGTTCTCCAGCACGAACTGGCCGCGCCGCTGGGCCGCGACCCAGGCGCCGCGCTGCAGGTAGAAGGTCGCGACGTTGATCTCGTGCTGCGCCATGCGGTTGCGCAGATGAATCATGCGGTCGCGTGCGTCGACCGCATAACGCGTATCCGGGTGGCGACGGATGAGCTCACCGAAGTCGGCGAAGGACTGGCGTGCGGCACTCATGTCGCGCGTGGTGGCGTCGATGCGCGCCAGGCGCGTCAGGACATTGGTGTCCGTCTCGAAATTGACCAGCGCGCGCAGGTAGTAGGCGTAGGCGACGTCGGGATGTGCCGGGTAGGTCCGGATGAAGCGGTTGACGGTGGACGTCGCTTCTTCCTTCTTGTTGCCTTTGAACTGCGCGTAGGCCAGCTCGAGCTGCGACTGCTCGGTGTAGGGACCGAAGGGGAAGCGCGCGACCAGGCGCTGGTAGATGCGCTCGGCGCGTGCGTAGTTATTGACTTTGAGGGCGCCCTTGGCCATGTCGTAGAGTTCGTCCACGGGCAGGGTCTCGATTGGATCCTCGCGGCCCTTGAACCAGCCAAAGCGCGCGCAGCCGGTGACCAGCGAGAGCGCGAGCGCGAGCAGCAGGAGGCGTACAAGACCTGTGGCGAGGCCGGAGCGATGCATCATTCGGATAGTCGCATTGGACGCTGCCCGGCTGGCAGCAGGCGGGGGATGATAGCCGAAAGCCGCGAAGCGGCTCCATAAACCTGATGTTAAGCGCCCGTGTCACGCCGGCGCAGGCCCAGGCGCTGACCGAGACGGACCGGCGCCTCGGCGGCCAGACCCGCCGCGATCTCCGTGCCGCCCGGCAGCAGCACGATCACGGTCGAGCCGTAATTGAAGCGCGCCATCTCGGCGAAGCGCTCCAGTTGGATGCCCTGACCACGCCAGTCGCGCCGCCGCGGGCGTGAGGCGTAGGGCGGGATCTCCTCGCCGCCCCAGACGGTTTCGACGCCGGAGACCAGCATCGCGCCGACCATCACCAGGCACATCGGCCCGAAGTCGGTCTCGAAGTGGCAGACCAGGCGCTCGTTGCGCGCGAACAGACGCGGGATCGCGCGCACGCCCCAGGGCGCCACGGTGAACAGACGACCCGGTACCTGGAGGGTTTCCAGCAAACGGCCGCGCCAGGGCATGTGCACGCGGTGGTAGTCGCGCGGCGACAGGTAGATCGTGGCGAAGCTGCCGTCGGCGTAGGGCGCGGCCATGGCCTCGTCGCCGAGCAGCTCGGCCGCGGTGAAGCTCTGCCCCTTGGCCTGGAAGATGCGGCCGGCCTCGATCCGTCCGAGCTGGCTGATGCGGCCGTCGGCCGGCATCAGCAGGCTGGCCGGATCGGCGTCGGGCACGCGCGCACCGGGCTTCAGGGCGCGGGTGAAGAACGCGTTGAACGAGGGGTAGGCACGCGGGTCGGACTGCTCGGCCTCGTCCAGGTCGACGCGGAACTGCCGCACCACGACGCCGATCATCGCCTCCTTCCACGGCCGCCAGCGCCAGCGCGCCGCGGCATTGGCCAGGCGCGAGAGCAGGCGGTGCGGCAACAGGTACTGCAGCAGGACCTTCGGACTCATCCGCCGGATTCCGCCAGGCGCACCAGATCGCGGGCCAGGGCCTCGACCTGCAGCGGACTGCGCACGAAACCGGCCATGCGACCCTGCGGATCGATCAGCGCGACCTGGGTGCTGTGGTCCATGGTGTAGTCGCCCTCTTCCAGCGGTACCTGCATGAACACCATGCCGAGGCTGCGGGCGAAGTCGGCCAGCGCGCCGGTCTCGCCCGTGGCTGCCACCGCCTGCGGGCTGAAGTAACGGGCGTACTCGAGCGCCCGGTCCGGCGTGTCGCGGCCGGGATCGATCGAAACGAACAGGATGCGCGGCTGGCGCTCGGCGGGCAGTTCGGCCTGCCAGCGCTTCTCCGCATTGGCGAGGTCGGCCAGGGTGGTCGGGCACACGTCGGGGCAGTGGGTGAAGCCGATGAAGGCCACGTGCCAGCGCCCCATCAGGTCGCTTGGCTGGAAGGCCGTACCACCGGCGCCCTGGAGCGTGAAGGCGGGCAGCGGACGCGCCTGCGGGTACACCACGGCCGTCTCGAAACCGGGGCGGGGCGAGCTGGTTCTCGACTGCGAAAACCAGAGGCCCAGACCCGCGGCGAGGGCGGCGAGCAGGACCATGAGATGGAGACGGGCGGAGCCCGTGGAGCGGGAATGTTGCATGGCAACAAGTATAGCGGGCCAATGGCTATACTCCGTGATCCCGCTGCCCGAAGCCGTCCCGCATGAGCGCCGAACTGCGCACCGTCATCGACTTCATCCGCTACGGCGCGAGCCGTTTCAACGCCGCCGGCCTCTGCTTCGGGCACAGCTACGACAACGCCCTGGACGAGGCCACCCAGCTGGTCCTGCACGCCCTGCACCTGCCGCATGACCTCAGCCCGGTCTACGGCCAGGCCCGCCTGGTGGCGGAGGAGAAGGCCAAGGTCCTCGCCCTGTTCGAGCGTCGCGTGAGCGAGCGCGTGCCGGCGGCCTACCTGACCGGCGAGGCCTGGTTCGCGGGCCTGAGCTTCAAGACCGACCGCCGCGCCCTGGTGCCGCGCTCGCCCATCGCCGAGCTGATCGAGTCCGGCTTCCAGCCCTGGCTGGGCGAGATCGAGGTTGCCCGCGCGCTCGATCTCTGCACCGGCTCGGGCTGCATCGCCATCGCCATGGCGCACTACCATCCGGACTGGCAGGTCGACGGCGTCGACATCTCCGACGAGGCCCTGGCCCTGGCCGGCGAGAACCGCCAGCGCCTGCTCGCCGACAACGTGCGCCTGCTCAGGTCCGACCTGTTCGCTGCGCTGGAGGGCGAGCGTTACGAACTGATCGTCACCAATCCGCCCTATGTCACCCACGCCGAGGTCGATGCCCTGCCGCGCGAGTACGCCTTCGAACCCGAGCTTGGCCTGCGCGCCGGCGAGGACGGACTGGATCTTGCGCTGCGCATCCTGCGCGACGCGCCGGAGCATCTGGCCGACGGCGGCCTGCTGATCTGCGAAGTGGGCGAGAGCGAGCGCGCCCTGGTGCGGCTGCTGCCCGAGGTGCCGTTCGAGTGGATCGAGTTCAAGGTCGGGCAGATGGGCGTCTTCGCGATCTATCGCGAGGCGCTGGTCGAGCACCACGCGCGGATTGCCGAGCTCGCGGCCGAGAGGGAGCGGTGATCGGACGATTGCGATCGGGATCTGCGGCGCCGGGCGCCGAATGCCAGGCGTGCCTCCCTGGGCTCGGCCATGGCGGCGCGCGTTCGAGGTGGCTACGACCGGCTGCGATCCTGGGCCGGGAGCGGCTTGGTTTGCGCGAGGGTCTGGGTGATGCCTTCGTAGGATGTGGCGTGCGGGGCGAACCACACCATTGGGGTTGTGCCGCGGTCGCGCGGGCTGGCTTTTTGAAGCTTAGAAGCAATGCTTTCACTGCCCTTCGGTCAGCGACTTACTTTCTCTTGCTTGCCCTAGAGAAAGTAAGCAAAGAGAAGGGCACCCCCGTCCCGCGCCGCGCAGGCGGAGCCTGCGCGGTGCCCTGCGCTGCTCGCCAGAACCGGGCCGGCGCGAACTCGGCCATCCATGGCCTCGAACATGCGCGCCTTGCTCCCGGTCCTGGCTGCGCTGCTCGGCGCGGGCCGAAAGGGGGTTTGAGAGCGAAGAGCGAAGGCTGGAGCCAAAGCGCCGCAATCTTGCGGGCGTTCGCTTCTGCGGCCAGGAAGGCCGCCCACCGGGGCCCCTGCGAGGCGGCGCGGTGGCGGAGGATCAGCCCGCAGGGGCGCGCGCACGATGCGCGCGCGTTCGCTGCCGGTGCCTGGATGCACCGTCAGCGAACCCCGCAGCCGCCGCGCGAACCCGCAGGGCAGGATGCCCGGAGGGCGCCTCGCCGGGGTGTCCTTTCTCTTGGTTACTTCTCTTTGGACACGCAAAGAGAAGTAACTCGGGGCGGCCGAAGGACGCACCGAAAGCTTTGCCTTCAAGCTCCAACACGCCACACCGCGCGATTGCGGCACAACCCCTTTGTTGCGGTTCGCTCCGCTCACCACATCCTACGAGCTGCGTGCTATTCCTCGCGGTCCGCGAACCGCCGACGCCGGGCGAATCGGCCGTATGCCCAGCCGAAATCGGCAGGCTCGCCACGGCCGCGAAACGGCCCATCACCGCTCCTCGGTCATCGGCCGGTTGAACCGGCTCGCCGGCCGCAGCAGGATCCAGGTGAACAGGCTGGCGCTGGCGGTGGCCAGCCAGAACATGAAGAAGCCGATGGTGTAGCCCAGCTCGCGCGAGATGTCCCAGTTCACGAAGCTGATGTCGCGCAGTTCGAGCGGGTCGATGAAGGCGAAGAACACCATGGTGGCGACGCCGGCGGCGAAGAAGCTCGGCCACAGGATCGCCCCGACCCGCTGCGCGAGCGGGCGGGGCGGGTGGTCGAAGCGGCGTTCGGCTTCGACCCGGACCTGGAGTTCGCCGTCCTCGATCTTCACGGCTGCGCGGTCTTGCCGGTGGCGGTCTGGTTCAGATGGTAGACGTAGGCGGCGACGACGCGCACGCGCTCGGCCCCGATGATCGGCTCGTGCGCCGGCATCTGGCCGTTGCGACCGTTCACGATGGCGGTGCGGATGCTGTCGAAGTCGCTGCCGTACAGCCATTCCGCGTCGGTCAGGTTGGGCGCGCCGAGGGCGGTCATGCCGGTGCCGTCGCGGCCGTGGCAGGCGGCGCAGATCGTCTCGAAGCGCGGCTTGCCGGCGGCGGCCAGGGTCGGGTCGACGCGCTGTCCGGAGAGGCTCTGCACGTAGACGGCGACTTCGTTCACCGCTTCGTCGCTGCCGAGCACGGCGGCGAAGGGCGGCATCGCGGCCTGGCGGCCATCGAGGATGGTGGCGAGGATCTGCTCCGGTTCGCCGCCCCACTGCCACAGGCCATCGGTCAGGTTGGGGAAGCCCTTGGCGCCGCGCGCATCCGAGCCGTGGCAGGTGGCGCAGTGGTTGGCGAAGATCGACTGGCCGAGGCGGCGCGCCTCCTCGTTCTGGGCCAGCTGCGGGAGCGGGGTTTCGGCGAACTTCGCGAAGAGCGGCTTGAGCTTGGCCTCGTTGGCCTCGCGCTGGGCGTCGTGCTCCGCGTTCGAGGTCCAGTCGCCGTAGCCCTTGAAGCTGCCGAGGCCCGGATACCAGGCCAGGTAGGCGATGCTGAAGATGATGGTCAGCCAGAACAGGTTGATCCACCACTTCGGCAGCGGCTTGTTGTACTCGCGGATATCGCCGTCCCAGACGTGGCCGGTGGTTTCCGGCTCGCCCGGGCGACGCTTGGACGTCCACCAGAGCAGCGCGGCGCAGCCGACGACGTTGATGACGACCAGCAGGATGATGTACCAGGTCCAGAAGGCGCTCATGGCGTGGTTCCAGTCTTGTTGTGGCCGGCCCGGGTCGCCGCGCCGGACTCATCGTCCAGCGGCAGGCGCGCGGCGGCGTCGAAATGGGGCTTGCGCTTGCTGCTCCAGGCCCAGATCCAGGCGCCGATGAAGGCGATCAGCAGGACCAGGGTGACCAGGCCGGAAAGGGTCGAGGCATTCATGTCCACCCCTGCTCAGCGGCCCTTGGGGCCGTGGATGCCGAGCCCCTGCAGGTAAGCGACCACCGCGTCCATTTCGGTCTTGCCCTGCACGAGCGCGGCTGCGCCCTCGATCTCCTCGTCGCTGTAGGGATCGCCGATGGTCTGCAGCGCGCGCATCCGACGCACCACGGTCGAGGCGTCCAGCGGCGTGGTCGCCAGCCACGGATAGCCGGGCATGTTGCTCTCCGGCACCACGTCGCGCGGGTTGATCAGGTGCACGCGGTGCCAGTCGTCCGAGTAGCGCCCGCCGACGCGGGCCAGGTCCGGGCCGGTGCGCTTGCTGCCCCACTGGAAGGGACGGTCGTAGACCGACTCGCCGGCCAGCGAGTAGTGGCCGTAGCGCTCGGTCTCGAAGCGCAGGGTGCGCACCATCTGCGAGTGGCAGTTGTAGCAGCCCTCGCGGATGTAGACGTCGCGACCGGCCAGCTGCAGCGGGCCGTAGGGCTTGACCCCGGGCGCCGGCTCGATCGCCTCGGCCTGGAACATCAGCGGGATGATCTGGGCGAGGCCGCCGAAGCTGATCGCGACCGCGATCAGCACCGCCATCAGGCCCACATTGGTTTCGATCTTCTCGTGGCTCATGGTGGCGTGCTCCTTACGCGTGCGCCGGCTGTGGGGCGGGGTCGAGCACCGGGGCGTCCTTCACCTCGCGCGCCATCTGGAAGGTCTTGAAGGTGTTCCAGGCCATGATGAACATGCCCGCGACCACCAGCAGGCCACCGAGCAGGCGCACCAGGTAATAGGGATAGGTGGCCACCAGCGACTCGACGAAGGTGTAGGTGAGGGTGCCGTCGGCGTTGGTGGCGCGCCACATCAGGCCCTGCATCACGCCGGCGATCCACATCGAGGCGATGTAGAACACCACGCCGATGGTGTGCACCCAGAAGTGGGTGTCGATCAGCTTGACCGAGTACATCTCCTTCAGGCCCAGCACGCGCGGGTAGAGCATGTACATGGCGCCGATGGTGATCATCGCGACCCAGCCCAGGGCGCCCGAGTGCACGTGGCCGATGGTCCAGTCGGTGTAATGGCTGAGGGCGTTGACCGTCTTGATCGACATCATCGGCCCTTCGAAGGTGCTCATCATGTAGAACGAGAGCGCCACGATCATGAACTTGATGATCGGATCGGTGCGCAGCTTGTGCCACACGCCGGCCAGGGTCATTACGCCGTTGATCGCGCCGCCCCAGGAGGGCGCCAGCAGGATCAGCGAGAACACCATGCCGAGGCTCTGCGCCCAGTCCGGCAGGGCGGTGTACTGCAGGTGATGCGGGCCGGCCCACATGTAGATCGCGATCAGGGCCCAGAAGTGCACGATCGAGAGGCGGTAGGAGTAGATCGGCCGCCCGACCTGCTTGGGCACGAAGTAGTACATGATCCCGAGGAAGCCGGCGGTGAGGAAGAAGCCGACCGCGTTGTGGCCGTACCACCACTGCACCATGGCGTCGACCGCGCCGCTGTAGACCGGATAGGACTTGGCGATGCCGACCGGGATCCAGATGTTGTTGACGATGTGCAGCACCGCCACCGCGAGGATGAAGGCGCCGTAGAACCAGTTCGCCACGTAGATGTGCGGGATGCGGCGCTTCCAGATGGTGCCGAAG
>JANJTY010000285.1 GCA_024710865.1 Lysobacteraceae bacterium
GATCGACGGCGTGCCGCTGCAGGCGCCGAAGGGCTCGATGATCATCCAGGCCGCGGACAAGGCCGGCATCCCGATCCCGCGCTTCTGCTACCACGAGAAGCTGCCGATCGCGGCCAACTGCCGCATGTGCCTGGTCGATGTAGAGAAGGCGCCCAAGCCCATGCCGGCCTGCGCCTCCCCCGTGATGGAAGGCATGAAGGTCTTCACCCAGTCGCGCCGCGCGCTGGATGCGCAGCGCAACGTGATGGAGTTCCTGCTGATCAACCATCCGCTCGACTGCCCGATCTGCGACCAGGGCGGCGAGTGCGAGCTGCAGGACGTGTCGATGGGTTACGGCCGCTCGGTCTCGCGCTATGTCGAGCGCAAGCGCGTGGTGGCGGACGAGGATCTCGGCCCGCTGGTCGCGACCGAGATGACCCGCTGCATCCACTGCACCCGCTGCGTCCGGACCTCGGCCGAAATCTGCGGCACGCATGAACTCGGCGGCATGAGCCGGGGCGAGAACCTGGTGATCGGCACCTACGACGGCAAGCCGCTGACGAGCGAGCTGTCGGGCAACGTCATCGACGTCTGCCCGGTCGGCGCGCTCACCAACAAGGTCTTCCGTTTCCGCGCCCGGCCGTGGGAACTGATTGCGCGCGAGTCGATCGGCTACCACGATGCGCTCGGCTCCAACCTCTTCCTGCACGTCCGTCGCGGCGAGGTGATGCGCAGCGTGCCGCGCGACAACGCCGCGGTGAACGAGTGCTGGCTGTCCGACCGCGACCGCTATTCGCACCAGGGCCTTTACGCCGCCGATCGCCTGACCCAGCCCATGCTCAAGCAGGACGGCGCGTGGAAGGCGGTGACCTGGGACGAGGCCCTGGCCGCGGCAGCCACCCTGCTCAAGGCGCAGGGCGGCGAGCACCTTGGTGTGCTGGCGCATCCCTCGACCAGCAACGAGGAAGGCGCCCTGCTCAAGCGACTCGCCGATGGCCTGGGCTGCGCCAACGTCGACCACCGTCTGCGCGCGCTGGATTTCGCCGATGCGCCGGTCGCCGAGCCCTTTGCGGCGCCGGTGGCCGAGCTGGAACAGTCCGGCGCCGTGCTCATCGTCGGCAGCCTGCTGCGCCATGAGTTGCCCTTGGTCGCGCAGCGTTTGCGCCAGGCGGCCAAGCGCGGCTGCAAGGTGTTCGTGCTGAACCCGCTCGCGGCCGATTTCGCTTTCCCGCTGGCGGGCCAGCGCGTGCTCCAGCCTTCGCAGCTTCCGGCCGCCCTGGCCGAGCTGGCCATGGGGCAGGGCAGGGACGCGGAATGGTTTGACGCCCTCAAGAAGGCCGCCAATGCGGTGGTGCTGCTGGGCGAGATCGCCGAATCGCACCCGCAGGCGAGCCGCCTGCGCGCCGCCGCGCGTCGTCTCGCCGAGGCCACCGGCGCGCGCCTCAACCGCGTCCCGCTCGGCGCCAACGCGGTGGGCCTGGCGCGCCACGGCCTGCTTCCGACGGGCCTCGATGCGCAGTCCATGCTGTCGCAGGCGCGCAGGGCGTATGTGTTGTACGGCGTCGAGCCGCCGCACGACGTGGCCGACGGCGTGCTCGCGATGCGGGCACTCTCGGGCGCCAAGGTCGTGGCCTTCGCCGCGTTCGCACCCGAATCGCTGAAGGACGTCGCCGACGTCCTCTTGCCCATCGCCGCGCTGCCCGAGATGGATGCCACCCTGACCAATCTGGACGGCATCGAGCAGACCACCCGCGCCGGCGGCAAGGCGCCGGGCGAGGCGCGTCCCGGCTGGCGCGTGCTGCGTGCCCTGGGCGGATCGCTGAAGCTTTCCGGTTTCGACTTCACCGACCTCGACGGCTTGCGCGCCGGCCTCGCGTCGGCGGAGGTGCGCTGCGGCCAGGGCGAGGCAGCGCACATCCCGGTCGATGGCGAGGGCCTTGAGCGCATCACCAGCGTCGCCATCTACCGTGCCGACGCGGTGCTGCGCCGGGCCGAGGCGCTCAATGCGCACCCGCTCACCACCGGCGCCCAGCTGCGCCTGCATCCGGAGGACGCTCTCGCTCGCGGTTTGTCGAACGGCGCGATCGCCAAGGTGCAGGATGGTCGCGGCACCGCCGCACTGCCGGTCGCCGTCGATCCGGCCGTCGCGCGCGGTGCGGCCTGGATCGAGGCGGGCTACGACGCCACCGCGCCGATCGCACCCGCCGGCCGACTCAACGTTTCGAGGGCCTGATCCGTGATCGAAACCCTGCGCGAGTTCTTCCTCCAGTTCGGCACCCTCGGGCTGCTGCTCTGGACCGTCATCAAGATCCTCGTCATCACCCTGCCGGTGATCGTGTCCGTTGCGTTCTACACGCTGGCCGAGCGCAAGGTCATCGGCTGGATGCACGTGCGGCATGGACCGGCTTTCGTCGGCGCCATCATTCCGGGCCTGCGCCTCGGCGTGATCCAGCCATTTGCCGACGTGTTCAAGATGCTGTTCAAGGAGCTGGTCGTTCCGAGCAGCGCACACGGATTCCTGTATCGCCTCGCGCCGATCCTGGCACTGGCACCGGCCTTCGCGGCCTGGGCCGTGGTGCCGTTCGAAGATGGCCTGGTGCTGTCGAACGTCAATGCCGGCCTGCTCTACCTGCTGGCGATGACGTCGATGGGCGTCTACGGCATCATCCTGGCCGGCTGGGCCTCGAACTCGAAGTACGCCTTCCTGGGCGCCATGCGCTCGGCGGCCCAGGTGGTGAGCTACGAGATCGCCATGGGCTTCGCCCTGGTCGGCGTGATCGTGGCCGCCGGCAGCCTCAACCTGACCGAGATCGTGAACGCGCAGCGCGGCGAGGCGGGCCTGTTCGGCTGGTTCTGGCTGCCGCTGCTGCCCGTGTTCCTGGTCTACTTCATCTCCGGCGTGGCCGAGACCAACCGCGCGCCCTTCGACGTCGCCGAGGGCGAGTCGGAGATCGTGGCTGGCTTCCACGTCGAGTATTCGGGTTCGGCCTTCGCGGTGTTCTTCCTGGCCGAATACGCCAACATGATCCTGATCAGCATCCTGACCACGATCCTGTTCATGGGCGGCTGGCTCTCGCCGTTCCCGGCCTCGGTCCCGGTGCTGTGCCAGGACAGCATCGTCTGGCTGCTCGCCAAGGCCGCCTTCTTCGCTTTCAGCTTCCTGTGGTTCCGCGCCACGTTCCCGCGCTACCGCTATGACCAGATCATGCGTCTGGGCTGGAAGGTCTTCATTCCCATCACCATCGTCTGGATCCTCGCCGTCGCCTTCATGGTGCACTTCGGCTGGCTGGGTCTGGGCGGAACCGGTACCCCGTCATGAGTCGAGTCGTCGGCTATTTCCGCAGCCTGTTGCTGCTGGAGCTGCTCCAGGGCATGTGGCTCACCCTCACGTACTTCTTCAAGCCGAAGTACACGGTCGAATACCCGTTCGAAAAGTTCCCGCAGTCGCCGCGTTTCCGTGGCCTGCACGCGCTGCGCCGCTATCCCATCGGTGAAGAGCGCTGCATCGCCTGCAAGCTGTGCGAGGCGGTGTGTCCCGCCCTGGCGATCACCATCGATTCGGAACAGCGCG
>JANJTY010000289.1 GCA_024710865.1 Lysobacteraceae bacterium
CCGGAGGGCGCCTCGCCGGGGTGTCCTTTCTCTTGGTTACTTCTCTTTGGACACGCAAAGAGAAGTAACTCGGGGCGGCCGAAGGACGCACCGAAAGCTCTTGCTCTCGCCACGTTCTCCGAGCTGCAACTTCAAAAAAGCTCCGAACCGCATGATGCCAACACGGAAGCACGCAAGTGGGCGCGTGCCCGCCAGCCCTTCTGGCTGCCCAGCCGTCAGCAACGACGCGTCCCCTCACAACGCCTCCTCAGTAAGCCGCCTGAGGTACTCATCCACATCCACCTCCACCTCGCGTGGACGCCGATTGAGCAGATCCTGGATACGCTCGTTGGACGACGCGCGCACCTCGTCCACGGTTCCGGTCAGCAAGACGCGCCCCTGGTCCAGCACGGTGATCGTGTCGGCGATCTTGAAGGCCGATTCCAGCTCGTGCGTGACCACCACGATGCTCATGCGCATGGCGTCGCGCAGCTGCAGGATCAGCTCGTCGAGTTCGGCCGAGACCACCGGGTCGAGGCCGGCCGAGGGTTCGTCGAAGAACAGCAGCTTGGGGTCGGTGACGATGGCGCGGGCGAGGGCGGCGCGCTTGACCATGCCGCCGGAGAGCTGGCTGGGCATGAGGTCCTGGAAGCCGCCCAGGTTCACCACCTCCAGCTTGAGCCGGCTCATGATGCGGACGGTGTTCTCGTCCAGGTCGAAATGCTCGCGCAGGGGCAGGGCGACGTTCTCGCCCACGGTCATCGACGTGAAGAGGGCCCCGCCCTGGAAGCTCACGCCCATCTGCCGGCGCAGGGCCAGGGTTTCGTGCGGGGCCAGGTGGGCGATGTCGCGGCCGAGGATGCGCACAGTGCCGGCGGCGGGCCGCAGCAGGCCGAGCAGGTGGCGCAGCAGGGTGCTCTTGCCCGAGCCCGAGCCGCCCATGATCACGCGGATCTCGCCCGGCTGGACCACGAAATCGACCCCGTGCAGGATCTTGCGCCGCCCGAACCAGGCGTCGAGCCCGCGCACCTCGATGACCGGGCCGGGCATGCTCATCGGTTGAGGAAGAACGAGAACAGCATGTCGGCCACGACGATGGCGCTGATCGACAGCACCACGGCGCGGGTGGTGGCGCGGCCGACGCCCTCGGCGCCGCCGCTGACCGAGAAGCCGGTGCCGACGCCGATCAGGGTGATCAGCAGGGCGAACACGAAGCTCTTGGAGAAGCCTTCCCAGAGGTCGCGCGGCTCCAGCAGGTTCAGGGTCTGCACCAGGTAGGCCTGCACGCTGATGTCGAGCGGGCCGGCGCTGTACAGCGCCGCCCCGAGCAGGGCGACGGCGTTGGCGAACAGGGTGAGGGTAGGCACCATCACCAGCATCGCGATCAGGGCCGGCGCCACCAGGTAGCGCACCGGTTCGATCCCGATCACGGCCAGCGCGTCGATCTCCTGCGAGACGTTCATCGAACCGATGCGCGCGGCGAAGGACGAGCCGCTGCGCCCAGCCACCACGATGGCGGTGATCAGGGCGCCGAACTCGCGCATGATCGACTTGCCCGCGGCCATCACCACCTGGCTCTCGGCGCCGAAGTCCGACAGCGCGGCGACGAACTGGATGCCGAGCATGATGCCAATGGTGAAGGCGAGCAGGCAGACGATCGGGATCGCGTCGACCCCGACCTGGCGCATCTGCTCCAGCACCAGGCGCAGGCGCACGGGCTGGCCGATGCGCCAGCCCCAGGCGGTGAAGTACAGGCTTTCCAGCAGCAGCATGCCGCCGTAGCCGAAGCCGGACACGACCTGCAGCGAGCGCCGGCCCAGGCGTTCCAGCGGGCGCAGCAGCGCGTCCATCAGGCTTCGAGCGCGTCCACGATGGCGAAGACCTTGTCCAGCCGCGCCAGCTTCAGCACCGCCAGAACGGGTGCGGAAACCTCCAGCAGCACGAAGCGCTGGCCCTTGCCGCGCGCGTTCTGGAAGCCCTCGACCAGGGCCGCGATGCCGGAGGAGTCGATGTACTCGACCGCGCCCAGGTGGACCGCGACGCGCGGCGATTTCGCCAGCGCGTCAAGCACGGCGGCGCGGACCTGGGCCGACCAGGACAGGTCGACCTCGCCGGACAGGCGCACGACCAGGTGGTCGGCGATGGATTCGGTGCTGCACTGGTTCATGGCTGTTCGGAGTCCCCCGGAAGCATCTTGCGCATGTGGAGCCGGTTGCCGCAGCCGCCCGCGTCCGGCTCCAGCCGCCACCCATCCATCAACTGGTCGATCAGGGCAACGCCGAGACCGCCCGGACGGCACTCGGACAGGTCGCGCGGCCTCACTCTAGCGGGATCGACGCAGGGCGCGAAATCGCGCAGTTCGAATCGGAGCTCGCGGCCTTCGCGCGACATGGCCAGCTCGATCCGCGCGTCGCACGGGCCGCGGTAGGCGTGGCGGATTATGTTGCTGCAGGCCTCGTCCACGGCCAGAACGAGCTGGTAGCGCAACTCGGGCTCCACGCGCGCCCGCGCCAGCGCCTTGCCGACGCGCTTGCGCACGCCGGCGAGCGCTTCGGGCCGGGCCTCGAAGTCGATCTGCAGCAGGCGCTCGGGGCCGGACTCGATCAAGAGCAGGGTGGTGTCGTCGGTCAGGGTATGGCCGCGCAGGCTGCGCACCAGACGGCGCAGGCGCGCTTCGCGCGGCAGCGCCGCCAGCTCATCCAGCAGGTTCGCAATCCGCTCCAGCCCGAGCAGGCTGCCGTCGGCGGCGCGCACGTCGGTGACGCCGTCGGAGAAGAAGTAGAGCGAAGCGTCCGACAGACGCACGGACTGCTCCGGATAGACCATGCCCGGCAGGATGCCGAGCGGCGGCCCTTCCGCCTCGAAGGTGTCCACCCGTCCATCCCGCGCGATGCGCAGCGCAGGTGGAAAGCCGGCGTTGGCCCAGACCACGCGGTCGCTGCCTGGTTCGATGTAGCCGACCACGGCGCAGACGAACATGCCCGCGGCGGTGGCCTGGCACAGCTCGTCGTTGACCTGCTCCATCCACTGCCGCGGCGAGCGGCCCTCCATGCCGACCCAGCGCAGCAGGCTGGCGCAGCGCACCATCAGGAAGGCGGCGTCGAGGCCCTTGCCCGACACATCGCCCGCGGTGAAGCCGATGCGGCCGTCGGCCAGCTCGAAGTGGTCGTAGAAGTCGCCCGAGATTTCGCGCGCCGGGATGTTGAGTCCGCGCACCGGGAAGCCGTCGCGGCGGCGTTTGGGCAGCAGGGCACGCTGCAGAGTGCGGGCCATGCCCAGCTCGCGCTTGATGCGGTTCTGTTCGAGCAGGGCCTGGGCCATGCGCGCGCCGTTCAGGGCCAGCGCGGTGGGCGCGGCCAGGGCCAGCAGCAGGTCGCGGTCGTCGTCGTCGAACAGGCCGCCATCGCGCTTGTTCAGCACCTGCAGCGCGCCGATCGGGCCGTCGCCCGTCACCAGCGGCGCGCACAGCACGCTGCGGGTGAGGAATCCGGTGCGGGCGTCGACCTTGCCGGTGAAGTCGGGATCGGCCTGGGCGTCGCGCACCAGTTGGCAGGCGCCCTGCGCCAGGGCGCGGCCGACGATCCCCTCGTGCAGGCGCAGGCTGAGGCCGCGGATGTCGGCCGGGCCGGCGCTGGCCCGGCAGACCAGGCGTTCGCCCTCGACCAGGAACACCGCCGCGGCCTCGGCCTGGAGCGCGCTGGCGATGCGTTCGACCGCCTCGCGCAGGGTGCGGTCGAGATCGAGCGAGCGCGCCAGCTCCTGGCTCAGCTCGGCCAGCAGCGGCAGCACGCGCCGTTCGAGGGCGCCGGCTGCCGCGAAGGGCGGATCCGGCGCGCTCACGCCGCGCCGGAACCGTCCGCGTCGCGCCGGCGCGTGCCCCGCGCCCGGCTCGACAGCCAGTAGACCGGGCCGGACAGGGCGTAGAGTGCGATCACCAGCAGCAGGAAACGCGCCGTATCCACCGCCAGGGCGAAGAACACCAGCAGGGCCAGAGGAATCACGATGAAGGGCACGCGGTCGCGTACCGGCAGGGTCTTGAAGCTGTAGTAGCGCACCCGGCTCACCATCAGCCCGGCCGCGAGCAGGGTGATGCCGAGCGCGAGGTACTGGCGGTAGCCCGCCGCGTAGCCCTGTTCCTGCATGGTCCAGACGAAGGCCATCATCAGGCC
>JANJTY010000354.1 GCA_024710865.1 Lysobacteraceae bacterium
CGCACCACCGCGAGATCGTGGCTGATGAACAGGTAGGTGAGACCGAGCGCATCCTGAAGGTCGCGCATGAGATTTAGGATCTGCGCCTGCACCGACACGTCGAGTGCCGAAGTCGGCTCGTCGCAGACCAGGAACTCGGGCCGGTTGGCCAGCGCACGCGCGATACAGATGCGCTGGCGCTGGCCACCGGAGAACTCGTGCGGATACTTGGCGCCATCGGCCGGGGACAGGCCAACCTGGGTCAGCAGCTCGGCAACGCGCGCGCGGATGGCCGCCTGCTCCGTCTCCAGGCCGAACACACGGATCGGCTCGGCGATGATCCGCTCCACCCGCCAGCGCGGGTTCAGGCTGGCGTAGGGATCCTGAAAGATCATCTGGAAGCGGCGGCGCAGCTTCTGGCGCTCGGCCGCGCGCGTCTCCAGCGCGAGGTCGTGGCCATCGAACACGATGCGCCCTGCAGACGGCTCGTAGAGGCCGACGATGAGCCGCGCCACCGTCGACTTGCCGCAGCCCGACTCTCCCACCAGGGCGAAGGTCTCGCCGCGCGTGATGTCGAAGGACACGCCATCGACCGCCTTCAGCCAGCGCCGCGGCGCGCGCTCGAGCAGGCGGTTGAGGAAGGGCTTCGAGACGTCGAAGGCGCAGCGCAGATCCTCGACCCTCAGCAAGGGCTGGACCCCGGCCTTCGCAAGCTCGACACCCGACGCAGCTGGCACGGCGTCGACTTCAGGCGCGCCATCGCCAGCAGCCGCGCTCGCCTGCGAAGCCGGGACGGCGTCCCGCTCCGGCCCCGCCACGTCGTGTGCCACGTCGTGTTCAACCGGCTGGTGGATCAGCCCCTCGGCGTCCTCCACTGCAGCCTGGTCCTCGCGCCTGGCCTTGCTCACCGCGCGCTCGATGATGCTCATCACGCGCCCTCCACAGGCTCGGTGCCCGGCGTCGACGCCAGGTCATCGGCATAAAGCCAGCAGGCCGCCCGCGTCGCGCCGGCGGGCAGCAGCTCGGGCCTGACCTCGCGGCAACGCGCGAAGGCCTCGCCACAGCGCGGGTTGAAGGCACAACCGGCGGGTATCGCAGTCAGCCGCGGCATGGCGCCGTCGATCTGCACCAGGCGGCGAACGTCCGCCCCCAGCACCGGGATCGAGCCCATCAGGCCGCGCGTGTAGGGGTGTGCAGGCCGGCGCACGACTTCTTCGACCGGGCCGATCTCGGCCAGCCGGCCGGCGTACATCACCGCGACGCGGTCGGCGGTCTCGGCGATCACGCCCATGTCGTGGGTGACCAGCATGACCGCTGTGCGATGCTGGCGGCACAGCCGACGCAGCAGGGCGATGATCTGCGACTGCACCGAGACATCGAGCGCGGTCGTCGGTTCGTCGGCAATGATGAGCTCAGGCTCGGCACAGAGGGCGAGTGCAATCACCACGCGCTGGCGCATGCCGCCGGAGAACTGGTGGGGGTAGTGATCGATGCGCTCGCGTGGAGCCGGGATGCCCACCTCCTCGAGCAGTTCGATCGCGCGCTCACGCGCCTGGCGATCGGACAGATCGAGGTGGGTAAGCATGGTCTCCACCAGCTGCTGGCCCACCGTATACAAGGGGTTCAGGCTGGTGAGGGGGTCCTGGAAGATCATCGCGATGCGCCGCCCGCGCAGGCGGCGCATGCGCTCGGCAGGCAGGGCGTGGATGGGTTCGCCGTCGAGCAGGATCTCGCCGCCGGCGATGCGCCCGGGCGGCTCGAGCAGGCCGATGATGGCGGCACCGGTGAGCGACTTGCCGGCACCGGACTCGCCGACCACGCCCAGCACCTCACCGCGCGCGATGTCGAAGGACACGTCGTCGATCGCCACCAGGGTGCCGCGCCGGGAGGGAAACTCGATGCGCAGATTGCGCACCGACAGCAGCGGCACGTCTTCGCGCGCCGGCACCTGGTAAATCACAGGGGACCGGGATCTCATCGGCGCAGTCTCGGGTTGAGCGCATCACGCAGCCAATCGCCGAGCAGGTTCACCGCCAAGGCCAGCAGCAGCAGGGTCAGCCCCGGGAAGAACACGATCCACCACTCTCCCGAGAACAGGAAGTCCTGGCCGACACGGATCAGCGTACCCAGGCTGGGCTGGGTCGGCGGCACGCCGACGCCAAGGAAGGACAGCGTCGACTCCAGAATGATGGCGAGCGCCAGGCCGATAGTGGCGATCACCAGCACCGGCCCCATCACGTTGGGCAGGATGTGGCGCAGCAGGATGATCGGCGCCGGCACGCCGATCACGCGTGCGGCCTGCACGTACTCCTTGTTCTTCTCGGCCAGCGTCGAGCTGCGCACCGTGCGCGCGTACTGCACCCAGTCCGACAGCCCGATCGCCACCACCAGCACGTACACCGCCATCCTGTCCTGCAGCGCAGGCGGCACAACGCCCTTGAACACGCCGAAGATCAGCAAGGCCACCAGAATGGCGGGGAAGCTCAGCTGAACGTCGGCGATACGCATGATCAGACTGTCCACCCAGCCGCCGCGGTAACCGGCGATGAGGCCGAGGGTGATGCCCAGCACCGCGGCGAAGGCCACC
>JANJTY010000373.1 GCA_024710865.1 Lysobacteraceae bacterium
CAAGGAGTCGGGCTTCCGCCTGATGGGCTTCGGCCACCGCGTCTACAAGAACTTCGACCCGCGCGCCAAGATCATCCGCGAGATGACCCACAAGGTGCTCGGCGAGCTGGGCATCAACGACCCGCTGCTGGAGGTCGCGATGAAGCTCGAGGAGGCCGCGCTGAAGGACGAGTACTTCGTGCAGCGCAAGCTCTAACCGAACGTCGATTTCTATTCCGGCATCATCTACAAGGCGCTGGGCATTCCGACCGAGATGTTCACGGTGATGTTCGCCATCGCCCGCACCGCGGGCTGGGTCGCGCACTGGCTGGAACAGCAGACCGATCCCGAGGCCAAGATCGGGCGTCCCCGCCAGATCTACACCGGTGCTGCGAACCGCGACTACGTCCAGGTCGCGCAGCGCGGCTGACGCCCGCGCGCGGCGGAGCGAGTGCGCCGCGCCCGCGTCGGCGCGCCGTTCTCAGGCCGATTGCGCGAAGCTCGCTTCGATCAACCGCTGCAGCGCGGACAGTGACGCCCGGCGCATGGGGCGGCTGCCGCTCCGGTCAAGCGGTGCCTGGCGCAGCGCGTCGCGCGGCAGGACCGTGAGATCGAAGGGCAAACCATCCGCGCTGAACACGTAGACCGGCAGGTCAACCTGGCGCTCGCGGTCGAGTCGCAGGCGTCGGCTCGACAGGTCGAGCGGAATGCCGTGGTCCGCCAGGAAGCCGCCGATTTCCGTGGCATCGTCGGCATGCACGTGCAGGCAGATGGCCGAGTGGGCGTCGGCGGTGCCGTCCAGGACGGCGCCCACCAGGCGTGGCTCGAAATCGGCCAGGAAACCCATGGCCTGGACCGCGGCCTCGCGCCGCGCGCGCAGCAGCGCGTCCTGCGCCTCGCCCAGGAACAGGCGCTGGTGCTCGCGCAGGGCAGCCTCGACCTCGTCGTTGCGCGGCAGGCTCTGGTCGTCATGGATGCCGAGCCGGGCCGCGGCCTTCAACTTGGCGAGGTGGAAATCGCGGATGCCGCCCTCGGAGATCAACCGGGCCGCCTCGACGGCAAGCCGGCGGCGGCGTTCGCGCAGGCGGGTTTCGGCGTGGAGCTGAGCGTGTCGCGAAGCCTGTCGCATGGCGCATCCCCCATTCGCTTCGGCTCCGATGGTCGCACGTTCCGACCGGCCGCGGGGCTCTCCGGTTCCCGCCGCGCGACGTCCAGGCGGACTGTGGCCTGAGTCCGGCGCGGAGCGCGGCCCGGCGTGCAGCGCCTGCCCGCCTCGGGCGCAGCTAGAAGATTTCGAAGGCTTCCTGCTCGCGTGCGCTTTCGTTCTGGGTGATGCCGCGCTGCTCCAGGCGTCCGACGTCCTCCACTCGGAACAGCTCGGGTACCGCGCCAACCGTCTCGGGGCCAGCGAGCAGTCCGGTGTCGGGGTCGATCATCGCCGTGGCGATACCGTTCGGCATGGGCGTCTGCGCTTCGGGCACCGAGGCCAGCGCCACCCCCATGAACTCCGTCCACATCGGCAGCGCCGCCTGCGAGGCGAACTCGCGCTTGCCGAGCGAGCTGAAGTCGTCCATGCCGACCCAGGCCGTGGTGACCAGATCGCCGCCGAAGCCCGAGAACCAGGCGTCGCGGTAGTCATTGGTGGTGCCGGTCTTGCCGCCCAGATCGCCCCGACCCAGGGCCATGGCGCCGCGACCGGTGCCGCGCCGGACCACATCGCGCAGCAGCGAGCTGACCAGGAAGGCCGTGCGTTCGTCGATCGCGCGCGGTGCCAGCGCGCCGTCCGGATCGGACTCGCGCGGGGCCTGGGCGCGCGCTCCGCCGAGGTCGAAGCCCCTTTGGGCCGCGCCGGCGCTGTCGCCGATGCGGGACGGGCAGCGCGCGCAGGCGCGGGCCGGCTTCGCCTGCGACACCACCTCTCCGTAACGATTCTCGATCCGCTCCACCACGTAGGGCTCGACCAGGAAGCCGCCGTTGGCGAAGGTGGCGTAGCCGCGCGCCATGGTGATCGGCGAGGCGGAATTGGTCCCCAGGGCAAGCGACAGATTCTGCGGCAGGCTCTCCGGCGCGAAGCCGAAGCTCTGCACGTAACGGTAGGCGTAGGATGCGCCGATCGCGTCCAGAATGCGCACCGACACCAGGTTGCGCGAGGTCACCATCGCTTCGCGCAGGCGCATCGGACCTGCGAAGGTCTGGTTGTCGTTCTGCGGTCGCCAGGTGGAGTTGCTGCCGCGGTCGTGAAACACGACCGGGGCGTCCAGCACGATCGAAGCCGGAGTGAAGCCGCGCTCGAAGGCCGCGGCGTACACGAAGGGCTTGAAGCTCGATCCCGGCTGGCGCTGCGCCTGCACCGCACGGTTGAACTTGTTGAGCGCGAAGCTGAAGCCACCGACCAGGCTGCGCACCGCGCCGTCTTCGTGTGCCAGCGAGACCAGCGCGCCCTGAGCCTTCGGGATCTGGGCCAGCTCCCAGCGGTCTTCGCCGCTGCGCTGCAGTCGGACCACGTCGCCGCGCTTGAGCACG
>JANJTY010000408.1 GCA_024710865.1 Lysobacteraceae bacterium
GGCTGCTGAACGCGGCCAGCGGCCTGTGGTTCGGCCTGCAGATCGGGCTGGGCTGGATACCGCCGCCACCGATGAGCGTGCCGCCGACGATGATCGACAACAACATCTTCACCCAGATCGGCCTGGTGGTGCTGATGGGCCTGGCCTGCAAGAACGCGATCCTGATCGTGGAGTTCGCGCGCGACCAGGAAGAGGCTGGCCTTGGCATCGTCGAGGCCGCGATCGAGGCCTGCCGCCTGCGCCTGCGTCCGATCCTGATGACCAGCTTCGCCTTCATCATGGGCGTGGTGCCGCTGGTGTTCGCCGCCGGCGCCGGCGCCGAGGTGCGCCACGTGATGGGCGTGACCGTGTTCGCCGGCATGCTCGGCGTGACCTTCTTCGGACTGTTCTTCACCCCGGTGTTCTACGTCGCGATCCGCAGCTGGGTGGAGCGGCGCCGGGCCCGCGCAGCCACGCGCGGCGGCCAAGCACAGGAGGTGTCCCATGCCTAAGCGCCAGAGTCTTGCCCTCGCCCTCACCCTCGCGCTGTCGGGCTGCACCGTGGGACCGAGCTACGTGCGGCCCGAGGCACCGCTGCCGGAGCGCTTCGACCAGGTCGCGGGCGCGGCGACCGACGCGGTCCCGCAGCGGCTCTGGCAGAGCTTCGCGGACGCCGATCTCGAACGCCTGATCGCGCGCGCGCTGGAGGCCAACACCAGCGTCGCGCAGGCCGCCGCGCGCCTGGCCGAAACCCGCGCCTACGCGGGCCTGACCGTCTACAGCCTGTTTCCGACGGTCGAGGCCAGCGCCGGCGCCGAGCGCAGCGAGTCGGGTGCGCGCGATCCCTTCATCCCGCCCGACCAGGGCCGCACCGACACCTACCGCGCCGGCTTCGACGCGAGCTGGGAGATCGACCTGTTCGGCAGCCTGCGCAACCAGTCCGACCGCATCCGCCGGCTCGAGCAGGCCGACAGCGCCGAACTCGCCGCCGCGCGTCTGAGCGTGGTGGCGGAAGTGGCGCAAACCTGGTTCGCCCTGCGCGGCGCGCAGCAGCAGCTGGCCCTGCGCCAGCGCCAGCTCGCCAACCTCGAGGCCAACGTCGACCTGCTGCAGGCCCTGCTCGATGCCGGCCGCGGCACCGGGCTCGATCTCGCCCGCGCCGAGGCGCAGGCGCGCAGCCTGGCGGCGCAGGTGCCGGAGGCCGAACGCGACGTGGTGCGGCAGGAGCAGCGGCTTGCCGTGCTCACCGCCTGGGACGTGGCCACCCTGCGCACGCAGGTCGATGCGAGCGCGCCGATCGAAGACCTGCCGACGCTGGAAACGCTCGGCACGCCGCAGGACTGGCTGGCGCGCCGGCCGGACGTGGCCGCGGCCGAGCGGCGCCTCGCGGCGGCCTATTCCGAGATCGGCTACGAGACCGCGCAGTACTTTCCCATCCTCACCCTGCTGGGCGATTTCGGCTGGACCGGCCAGCGCCTCGGCGACCTGGGTGCGGGCTCGGCCGAGCGCTGGAGCTTCGGGCCCAGCCTGAGCTGGCGCTTCCTCGATTTCGGCCGCGTGCGGCAGCAGGTCAAGGCCGCCGAAGCGCGCGCCGATGGCGCCGAGGCGGCCTGGCGCGAGACCGTGCTGCGCGCGCTGGAGGAGACCGAGAACGCCCTGGCCGGCCTGCGCGCCGCCAACCGCGGCGCGGTCGAACTGGCCGCGGCCGAAGCGGCATCGGGCGAGGCCCAGCGCCTGGCGCGGCTGCGCTTCGAGGCCGGCGGCACGAGCTACCTCGAGGTGCTCGACGCCGAGCGCAGCCTGATCGAGATCGAAGCGCAGGCGGTGCAGGCGCGCGTGGCGCAGGCCACGGCGCTGGCGGCGGTGTACAAGGCGCTGGCCGGGGACTTCGCCGCGGCCGAGTGAGCGGGAACCCGCGAAGCCGGGGCTTGCCCGGACGGCATGCGCGGCACGCGGGTCCGGTGCCGCAATGGCGCCTGCCGCCGACGGCAGGCGCCGCGTCCAGGCGTTCGGCCGTCAGCTCGCCGGCTTGGACTGCGAGAACAGTTGGTCGAGCTTGTCCTCGTACTGGTGGTAGTCGAGGAAGTCGTACAGCTCGGCCCGGCTCTGCAGGCTGTCGATGATGTTCTTCTGCGTGCCTTCGCGCCGCACCGTCTCGTAGAAGTTCAGCGCAGCCTTGTTCATCGCCCGGTAGGCCCCGCAGCAGTAGAGCGCGATGTCCACGCCGGCATCGCGCAGCTCGTCGGTGGTGAAGAAGGGCGTCGAGCCGAACTCCGTCAGGTTGGCCAGGATCGGCACCTTCACCGCCTGCTTGAAGCGGCGGTAGTCGTCGAGCGAGCGCATGGCCTCGGGGAAGATCATGTCGGCACCGGCCTCGACGTAGGCGCAGGCGCGCTCGATGGCCGAGTCCACGCCTTCCACCGCGGCCGCGTCGGTGCGCGCCATGATCACGAAGTGCGGATCGGTGCGCGCGTCGACCGCGGCCTTGACCCGATCGACCATCTCGCCCGCGGGCACGACTTCCTTGCCGGGGCGGTGACCGCAGCGCTTCTGCCCGACCTGGTCCTCCATGTGCACGGCGGCGACGCCGGTGCGGATGAAGGAACGGACCGTGCGGGCGATGTTGAAGGCGCCGCCCCAGCCGGTGTCGATATCGACCAGCAGCGGCATGTCCGTGGCTTCGACGATGCGGCGCGCGTCGATCAGCACGTCCTCCATGCTGCTGATGCCCAGGTCCGGCATGCCGAGCGAATTGGCGGCAACGCCGCCTCCGGACAGGTAAAGCGCTTTGTAACCCGTGCGCTTGGCCATCAGGCCGGCGAAGGCGGTGATCGCACCCATCACCTGCAGCGGGGATTCTTCAACGAGTGCGGCGCGGAAACGGGCGCCGGGGGAGGTGGGACGGGTCATGGCAGGCTCGGGGCTGTCTCCCCTCTCCCACTGGGAGAGGGGCGGGGGATGAGGGTTCGGGCGGAGCGAGGGCTTTGCGAAACCGGACCCTCTCCCCAACCCCTCTCCCATCGGGAGAGGGGCTGAGAGCCGAGAGTCAGGGGTGCTCGGTTCAACCCAGCAGATGCGCCACGCCGGCGCGCTCTTCCTCGAGCTCGGCCAGGGTCTTGTCCATCATCGCGCGGCTGTACTCGTCGATCTCAAGGCCCT
>JANJTY010000429.1 GCA_024710865.1 Lysobacteraceae bacterium
ATTTCCAGCTTGCCTTTGCCTGCAGTCCGCGGTTGCCGCTGCAGGGTCGGTAAGCTATAACACGCGCCCTTGGCGCCTCAAGCCGCCTCACACGTCCCAAGGAATACGCCCCGTGGCCCTGAAAGCGAAGACGTCCAGCAAGCCTGCCGCCAAGTCCACCAAGCCGGCCGGCAAACCGAAGGCGAGTTCGGGCAAGGCCGCAAAGCCGGCGCGACCGGCCACCGCCAAGGCCAAGACCGCCGCGAAAACCAAACCCGCCGCCAAGGCGCCGCTCAAGGCGGCTGCCAAGCCCGCGAATCCCCGTGCGGCGGCCAAGGCCAAGCCGGCGGCCAAACCGGCAGCCAAGCCGGTAGCCTCCAAGCCCGCACCGCGCACCGCCGCCAAATCGGCGCCGGCCAAGCCGGCGAAACCCGCCGCCCGTCCGGCAGCGAAGGCGGCGCAGCCGGCCCCGGTCGCCGCCAAGGGCAAGCCCGGCGAGAGCGCAGTCAAGCGCATCGCCCGCGCCATCGTCGGCATGGTCAAGCCAGGTGCCGCCGCGGCCGGCCGCGATCGCGCTGCCGCGAAGGTGCCCGAAGCCCAGCCTGCAGCCGCGGCCGCCAGCCCGGCCCCGACCCGTGTCGCGAATGCACGAACCAAGACCGCAACCCAGGAATCCACCCTGAACATGACATCCAAAGCCATGCCCGGTTCGAATGCCAAGACGGGTTCGAACAAGGACGGCGTGCGTGCCAAAGCCGTCAAGCGCGAGGCCAGCGTCGCTCCCGAAGTCGCCGCGGCCCAGGTCGTCGGCCGCGTCGAGCTGCCCGAGGGCTACCGTCCGACCACGGGCGAGGAATACCTGACCCCCTTCCACCACGAGTACTACCGCCAGAAGCTGTTGAAGTGGCGAGAAGACCTGGTCGAGGAATCGAAGCAGACCATCGACAACCTGCGCGACGATGTGCGCGACCTGGGCGACGAGGCCGAGCGCGCCACGCGCGAGACCGAGAATTCGCTGGAACTGCGCACCCGCGATCGCTACCGCAAGCTGATCGGCAAGATCGACAAGGCGCTCAAGCGCATCGACGACGGCAGCTACGGCTATTGCGAGGAGACTGGCGAGGAGATCGGCGTCGAGCGCCTCGAAGCGCGTCCCATCGCCACCCTGTGCCTCGACGCGCAGGAGCGCTGGGAGCACCGCCAGAAACTGATGGGCGACTGAGGCCGCGCCGGCCGCCCGACGCACCCGCGAAGGCCCCGCTCCGGCGGGGCCTTTTCATTTCGCGAACCTTGCCTGCGGCGTCTCCGGGCGAGGCCCGCATCCGGTTTTCCAGTGGCCTGCCTGTCGGGCTCTAAACCCGCGCCCGTGCTACACTTTCGCGTCTTTTCCCGGGGCCGCTGCCGGCCGCATCCGGGCTCCTTCGCAACGACGCCACCGGTTCCGTCCCGGCGCGCCGACCAATGGAAGAACGCATGACCGACCACGCCAAGGAAATCATTCCGGTCAACCTCGAAGACGAGATGCGCAAGAGCTACCTCGATTACGCCATGAGCGTGATCGTGGGGCGTGCGCTGCCGGACGTGCGCGATGGCCTGAAGCCGGTGCACCGGCGCGTGCTGTTCGCGATGAACGAGCTCGGCGCGCACAGCAACAAGCCTTACTACAAATCGGCGCGCATCGTCGGTGACGTGATCGGTAAGTACCACCCGCACGGTGATGCATCGGTCTACGACACCCTGGTGCGCATGGCGCAACCGTTCTCGCTGCGCTACCTGCTGGTGGACGGACAGGGCAACTTCGGTTCGGTCGACGGCGACTCCGCCGCGGCGATGCGTTACACCGAGGCGCGCATGTCGCGTCTCACCCACGAGCTGCTGGCCGACATCGACAAGGAAACCGTCGACTTCCAGCCCAACTACGACGAGAAGGAGCAGGAGCCCACGGTCCTGCCGGCGCGCTTCCCCAACCTGCTGGTGAACGGCTCGGCCGGCATCGCGGTGGGCATGGCGACCAACATCCCGCCGCACAACCTGACCGAGATCATCCGCGCCACCATCGCCCTGATCGACAACCCCGAGATCGGCATCGGCGAGCTGATGGAACTGGTGCCGGGGCCTGACTTCCCCACCGCCGGCATCATCAACGGCACCGCCGGCATCCACGCCGCCTACCACGGCGGTCGCGGACGTGTGCGGATGCGCGCGCGCGCCGAAGTCGAGGTCGACGACAAGACCAGCCGCGAGGCCATCATCGTCACCGAGCTGCCCTACCAGGTGAACAAGGCGCGGCTGATCGAGAAGATCGCCGAGCTGGTCAAGGAGAAGCGCATCGAGGGCATCTCCGAACTGCGCGACGAGTCCGACAAGGACGGCATGCGCATCTACATCGAGATCAAGCGCGGCGAGAGCGCCGAGGTCGTTCTCAACAACCTCTATGCGCAGACCCCGATGGAGTCGGTGTTCGGCATCAATATGGTGGCCCTGGTCGACGGCCGCCCGCAGCTGCTCAACCTCAAGCAGATGCTGGAGGCCTTCGTGCGCCACCGCCGCGAGGTGGTGACCCGGCGCACCATCTTCGAGCTGCGCAAGGCCCGCGCCCGCGCCCATATCCTCGAAGGCCTGACCGTCGCGCTGGCCAACATCGACGCGATGATCGAGCTGATCAAGACCTCCGAGAGCCCGCAGGTGGCGAAGGAGCGCATGCTGGCGCGGCGCTGGGATGCCGGCATGGTCGGCGCCCTGCTGTCGGCCGCGGGCGCCGACGCCTCGCGCCCGGAGGATCTGGCTCCGGGCCTCGGATTGCTCGCCGACGGCTACCAGCTCTCCGAGGTGCAGGCCAAGGAAATCCTGGAGATGCGCCTGAACCGCCTGACCGGGCTGGAGCAGGACAAGCTCACCGACGAGTACCGCGCGCTGCTCGACGCCATCCGCGGCCTGATCGAGATCCTGCAGAACCCCGAAGTGCTGCTGGAGGTGATCCGCACCGAGCTGCGCAACCTGGTCGAGGAGTACGGTGACGCACGTCGCACCGAGATCCGCCAGAGCGAGGAGGACCTCGACATCCTCGACCTGATCGCGCCCGAGGACGTGGTGGTCACGCTCTCGCACGCCGGCTACGCCAAGCGCCAGCCGGCGAGCGCCTACCGCGCCCAGCGCCGCGGCGGTCGTGGCCGTTCGGCCGCGGCGACCAAGGAAGAGGATTTCATCGAGCAGCTCTGGCTGGTCAATACGCACGACACCCTGCTGACCTTCACCAGCACCGGCCGCGTATTCTGGCTGCCGGTCTACCAGATCCCCGAGGCCGGCCCCAACGCGCGCGGCCGGCCGATCATCAACTGGATCCCGCTCGAGGCCGAGGAGAAAGTGCAGGCGGTGCTGCCGGTGCGCGAGTACGCCGAGGGCTTCTACGTGCTGTTCGCGACGCGTCGCGGGACGGTCAAGAAGACCCCGCTCACCGAGTATGCATTCCGCCTGTCGCGCGGAAAGATCGCCATCAACCTGGACGAGGGCGATGCCCTGGTCGACGTGCAGCTGACCGACGGCACCCGCGACGTGATGCTGTTCGCCTCCAACGGCAAGGCGGTGCGCTTCGCCGAGGACGAGGTGCGCTCGATGGGTCGCACCGCCACCGGCGTGCGCGGCATGCGCGTGGCCGAGGGCGAGGACGTGGTCAGCCTGATCGTGGTCGACGGCGAGGGCGACATCCTCACCGCCACGGCCAACGGCTTCGGCAAGCGCACCTCGCTGGAGGAGTACCCGCGCAAGGGCCGCGGCACCATGGGCGTGATCGCGATCCAGACCTCGGCGCGCAACGGCAACCTGGTCGGCGCGATCCAGCTGACCGAACAGCACGAGATCCTGCTGATCTCCGACCAGGGCACCCTGGTGCGCACGCGCGCCAGCGAGGTCAGCCAGGTCGGGCGCAACACGCAGGGCGTCACGCTCATCCGCCTGGCGCAGGACGAGACCCTGCAGGCGATCGAGCGCGTCGATGCGCTGAGCGAGGAGGAGCCGGTGCCCGATGCGGCCGTGCCGGTCGAGCCGCCGGCGGACGCGCGTCCCGAACCCGGGGCGGAGGCCTGATGCGGCGCGTCCTGCTGGTCGGCCTGTTGGCCGCAGCGGTCCCGCTCGCGGCGCAGGAGCCGGTGCCAGCTCCGGCTCCGGCGGAGGCCGGCAAGGATAGCGAGCGCGCCGCTGCCATCGCCGCGGCGCGCGACCAGGTCCTGCCCTACGTCGTCAGCATCCTGGCGGTGCGCGAGCAGGTGCGCGGCGGCGAGGCCCAGCTCAGCCTGTCGAGCGGCAGCGGCACCGTGGTCTCGGCGCAGGGCGATGTGGTCACGAATGCCCACGTGACCCAGCAGGGGCGCGCCTTCCGCGTCGTGTTCGGCGACGGACGCGAATACGGCGCCCGCCTGGTGGGCGAAGACACGCTGTCGGACCTCGCCGTGCTGCGCATCGAGCGCGAGGGCTCGGAGCCCTTCGATCACGCGCGCTTCGCCGAGGCGCTGGAGCTTGAGGCGGGCGATACCGTGCTGGCCATGGGCGCGCCCTGGGGGCTGTCCAATTCGATGAGCGTGGGCGTGGTGAACAACCCGCGCCGCCTGCTGGTCTCGCTGTTCCAGAACGAGGCCGACTACGAGAGCCGGCTCGGACCGGACCTGCCGACCGGCCGCTACTACGCCTGGATCCAGCACGACGCGCCGATCGCGCCGGGCAATTCCGGCGGGCCGCTGGTCGACCTCTCCGGCCGCATCGTGGGCGTCAACGCGCGCGGCATGATCATGGGCGGCAACCTGGCCTTCGCCATACCTGCGCTGGATGCGCAGCGCATCGTCGCGTCGCTCGTTGCGCAAGGTGAAGTGATGCGCGCCGACCTCGGTTTCCGCCTGCGCTCGCTTAAGGGCACGCCGTACACGCGCGGCGTGCTGGTGCACGCGGTCGAGCGCGGCTCGGTCGCGGACACGGCCGGACTGCTGCCGGGCGAGCGCATCCTCAGCCTCAATGGCGAGACGCTGGATGCGCGCGAGTCCGTCGCCGTT
>JANJTY010000433.1 GCA_024710865.1 Lysobacteraceae bacterium
GCCGACCGTGCGCAGCAGCCAGCCGGCCTGGCGCACCGCCAGCAGCAACAGCAGGCCCATGCCCAGGCCCAGCCACACGGCCTGGCGGAACAGGCGGCCGATGTCGTGCCGGCGGCCGGCGCCGTTGAGCTGCGAGACGAAAGCGGGAAGCGCCATCAGCACGCCGATCAGGATCAGCAGCACCAGGGACCAGACCTGGGTGCCGACCGCGACCGAAGCGAGGGTGAGCGCGCCATGGCGACCGGCCAGCCAGGCGTCGACCACGTTCATGCCCACGGCCGAGAGCTGGCCGATGGCCAGCGGCAGGGCGAGCAGGGTGGTGGCGCGCAGCTCGCGGCGCAGGCGCGCCGCGCGGGGTTCGGCGGTGGTCATGGCATCAGGGCGTCGCGCGCGGCGCGGCCGGTACCACCGGCACGGCACGCGCGGGGAAGGGGTGCCGTATCTTAGGCGGCAACCGATCAGCCGCGCCCCTGCCATGAGCGATACCCCGCAGACCGTCCGAATCTGCCAGAACTGCGGCGCCGAGCTGCTGGGCGACCATTGCTACCGCTGCGGGCAGCCGGTCAAGGGCCTGGTGCGCCACTTCGGCAGCATCATCGGCGACTTCCTCGATTCGGTGCTCAACATCGATGCGCGCATCTTCCGGACCCTGGGGCCGCTGCTGTTCCTGCCGGGCCACCTCAGCACCGAATACTTCGAGGGCCGGCGCGTGCGCTACGTCAGCCCGGTGCGGCTGTTCGTGTTCCTCTGCGTGGCGACCTTCTTCGTCGCCCAGTTCAGCGTGGAACTGGACGAGAACTCGCCGACGATCCAGCTCGACGCCGGCCAGAACCTGGCGATGGACGCGACCGACCCGGCCTCGATCGGCGCGGCGCTGGTGCCAGCGGAAGTCGAGCGGCGGCGCGATGCGGCGCTGGCCAAGCTGGACGAACGCATTGCCGCGCTGCGCGAAGGTCCGGGCGCGGAGGCCGCCCGGCTCGGCCTGGAGGCCGGCAAAGCCGCGGTCGTGGGCGAGGCCGAGCGGCGCCTGGCCGAGCTGGCCGGCACCGCCGCAGGCGCCGCCGAGCCCCCTGCGGAACCCAACCGGCTCAAAGCCCGCATCCAGTTCGGCGACGCGCCCTGGGACCCCGAGACCAACCCGATCCGCTTCGAGGCCCTGCCCGATGGCGCGAACGCATGGCTGAACCGGCAGGCGGGGCGGGCGCAGGCCAACATCGAGCGCATCCAAGAGGATCCCAACCTGCTCAAGGACGCCTTCCTCTCCTCCATCCCCGCCACCCTGTTCGTGCTGCTGCCCCTGTTCGCGCTGATGCTGAAGGTGCTGTACCTGTTCAAGCGTCGGCTCTACATGGAGCATCTGATCGTGGCCCTGCACAGCCACGCGTTCCTGTGCGCCGCCCTGCTGGTGGTGCTGGCGCTGCAGGCCCTGGCCGGACTGGCGGCGGGCGTGCCCTGGCTGGCCGGGTCGCTGAAGCTGGCCGAAACCGTGGTCTGGGCCTGGATGCCGATCAACCTGCTGATCGCGCAGAAGCGCATCTACCGCCAGGGCTGGATCATGACCCTGCTCAAGTACGGCGTGATCGGCACCACCTACCTGGTGATGATCGCCTTCGGCGCCGCCTTCGCGCTCATGGCGAGCATGGTATGGCTGTGATCTACGAGGTCGAGCTGGAGGTCGACCGCGGGGTCGAGGCCGAGTACCGCGCCTGGCTGGACGCGCATATCGCCGAGATCCTGGCCCTGCCGGGCTTCCTCGGTGCCAGCCGCTTCGAGCGCCTCGACCCGCCCGCGCCGGAAGGACGCTTCGCCCTGGTGGTGCACTACCGCCTGCCCGATGCGGCGGCACTCGCGGCCTACCTTCCCGCGCCCGCGCCGCGCCGGCGGGGCGACGGCCTGACCCGCTTCCCGGACCGCTTCAGCGCGCGGCGGCGGGTGCTGGCCGAATCGGGCTGAGCCTCAGCGCAGGCGTTCGAGGCGCCGGTCCGGCGGCAGGGCGAGCAGCTCGCGGCGCAGGGCCTCGCGCGCGGCGGGCGGAAGGCGCCGGCTGCGTGCGTCGAGCGCCGCGCGGCCGGCGTCGCCGAGTCCGACCAGCAGGTCGAGGGTCGCCTCGCGCTCGTCCGGGGGCACGAAGGGAAACAGGCGCAGGGCCAGACCGACCGCTGCGCGCCGCTGCGGCGGCAGCAGGTAGGCCCGCCGCGCGTCCGGCGCCAGGGCCTCGAAGCGCTGGCGCAGCGCGTCGCGCTCGGACGCCGGCATGGACGTCAGGCGTGTGTGCGCAGCGTCCAGTGCGGCCCGTTCGGATTCGTCCAGTGCCTGCCAGGCCAACAGGCGCTCACGCAGCGCCAAGCGCTCGGCTGCCGGCATTTCCAGCCACTGCCGATGCCGCTCGCGCAGCGCTTCGCGCTCTTCCGTCGAGGCTGCCAGCCAGGAGCGCGCCTGCCCGGCCACGCGTTCGCGGGCATCCGGCGCCAGCACCGTCCAGCCCGCGCGCAGCGGCTCGAGCAGGGCACGCACCTCGGGCTCCAGTGCATCCCACTCGCTGGCCGTCGCGACCGCCAGCGACAGCACGGCCACCAGGCCGAGGACACAGGCCAGGACGCGACGCCGCTCAGCGCGCATCGGCCTGCTCGGTGAGCCAGGCGTGGAACTCGAGATCCGCGATCAGCGCGGCCCGCTCCGGATCAGCCCACAGCGGCCAATCGGGATCGGCCAAGCGCGCCGCGTCCTCCGGTAGCAGGGCCGGGCCGCTGCGCGCCTGCACCAGACCGCTGGCGCCGCCGGGCAGCACCACGTCGGTCGGAAGCGGCTCGCGGCGCGGCCAGCTCAGCCAGCCGCCGGCCAGCAGCAGCAGGACGGCAGCGAGCG
Organism: Lysobacteraceae bacterium; assembly: GCA_024710865.1. Taxonomy (GTDB): domain Bacteria; phylum Pseudomonadota; class Gammaproteobacteria; order Xanthomonadales; family Xanthomonadaceae; genus JANJTY01. The sequence goes on from JANJTY010000433.1 coordinate 2,866, forward strand.
CGAGCACCGGGCGCAGACCCGCTCCGGGGCCGACGCCGGGGGCCGTGCTCGGCACCGGGGCGGAGGTCTCGTCGGAAGCCAGGGGGGCATGTTCCAGCGCCTCGCACAGGCGCGCCAGACGACGCGAATCATCCGCCTCCGACTGCGCCGCGCGGCGCAGATGCAGGCTGGCCATCGCCAGCCGACGCGCCGCTTCGGTCTCGCCCACGCCCAGCGCCTGTGCGGCCAGCGCGCGCGGCAACCGCAGCCAGGCCTGCAGCAGGAAGGCGCGACGCTCGACCAGGGGCAGGCGATCCCAGTCGCGCTGCCATTCGGCCGTCGCGGTCGCGCCGAAGGCATCGCCGCCCGGCCGGTCGGGCAAGGCCGCCAGCAGCAGACGCCACCAGCAGGCGGTCCAGTCGCCGGGCGGGAGCTCGCGGCTCTGCGGCAGGAACTGCGCAAGGGCGGACTGCAGGATGCGTCGCGCGGGCGCTTCGGCGTGACCCTCCAGGCGTACGAGGCGCAGGGCGCGGCGGCGCACGCTGTAAATGAAGGCCTCGCGCGCGCGGGCCAGTTTTGCGCTGGGCTGGGACACGGCGGCGTGGGCGGATCAGGGCCGCGATGGTAACCGGATTGGACCCCTCCGGCGCGAGCCGTCGCCCCCCAAATGGGTAGCTTGACAGGGGCGTGACAGCCGCTCTCCCGCGCCAATCAAGGGCTTCCCGCGGAACCGTTGTTCACAGCGCAGAAGGCGCTCCGGCCGCCCGTTGTCAAGCCCCGTCCTGACCCTGCGCCGCGCCCGAAGCTGAAGCCTAACGTATTGATTGTGTGTGTTTATTTCAGAACGGTTAAATCTTGTCCAAGTCGGCCCGAAGGCTTGTCCCGCCTGCCCTGCGCAGGCCCGCAGCGGGTTTGCTCCACAGGCTTATCCACAGGCGGTGTGGATAATCGTGAAAGTGCTTTGAAGGCAACCGCTTAGGGCCGTTTGGTGGAATCTGCTTGAGCTAGTGCGCGCAACTGGCATCGGACGCCGCCCACGGGCCGGCGCGGCAGCCTGACTGGCTAGACTGAGCCGCATGGAATCCACGCCGCTCCCGCTGGCGCTGAAGGTCGCGCTGCCCGTGCCGCTACCCCAGCTGTTCGACTACCGCCCGCCCGATGGGCTCGCCCCGGGCGCGGACTGGGTCGGCTGTCGCGTACGCGTGCCCTTCGGCCGACGCAGCCTGGTCGGATTCGTGGCCGCGCTGGGCGCATCCGACGCCGAGCGCCTGCGCACGGTCGAAGCACGCCTGGACCCGGCACCGCTGCTGACCGATGAGCTCTGGCGCAGCCTGAACTGGGCCGCCGGCTATTACCAGCGCCCACTCGGCGAGGTACTGAGCGCGGCGCTGCCGGCCTGGCTGCGCGAAGGCCGCGATGCGCCCGATGCGCTCGACTACGGCTGGCGACGGCGCGGCGCGGACCCAGGCCGACTGCGCCGCGACAGCGGCCCTGAGCGGCTCTGGCTGGCGCTTCGCGAGGGGCCGGTGGCGGAAGCCCGCCTCGACACAGACCTGCCCGGCTGGCGCGTTGCCGCGCGCAGCCTGGAACGGCGCGGCCTGATCGAGCGGATCGCGCTGCAGGCGTCGAGCGCCCCCCCACGGGCCCCTGAACCCCAGGCCACGCCGGAGCAGGCCGAGGCCATCGCCACGGTGGCGGCCACGCTCGATCGGTTCCAGGCCTTCCTGCTGGAGGGCGTCACCGGCAGTGGCAAGACCGAGGTCTACCTGCGCCTGGTCGAACACTGCCTGGCCGCGGGTCGCCAGGTGCTGGTGCTGGTACCGGAGATCGGCCTGACCCCGCAGCTGCGCCGGCGCTTCGCCGAGCGCCTGACGGTGCCCGTGCACGTGCTCCATTCGGAGCTGCCCGACGGCGAACGGGCGCGCACCTGGGCCGCGTTCGCCGGCGGCCACGGCCGCGTGCTGCTGGGCACGCGCTCGGCCATCTTCACGCCCCTGCCGCAGGCGGGGTTGATCGTGGTGGACGAAGAGCACGACGCCTCGTTCAAGCAGCAGGACGGCTTCCGCTACTCGGCGCGCGACCTCGCCCTGGTGCGCGGCAAGGCGCTGGGGGTGCCGGTGCTGCTGGGCTCGGCCACGCCGGCGCTGGAGAGCCTGCAGCAAGTCGCCGCGGGGCGCTGCACCCGCCTGCGCCTGACGCGCCGCGCCACCGGCGCGCGGGCGCCGCGGGTGGAGGTGCTGGACGTGCGGCGCAGGCCCATGCCAGACGGTCTGGTCGAACCCGTGCTGGAGCGCATCAGGGAAACCCTGGGGCGCGGCGAGCAGGTGCTGGTGTTCCGCAACCGGCGCGGCTTCGCGCCGGTGCTGCACTGCCACGACTGCGGCTGGTCGGCGCGCTGCAGTCGCTGCGAGGCGCCCATGACCGTGCACGGCCGCGGCCGCCGCCTGGTCTGCCACCACTGCGGCGCGCGCGCAGCGGCGCCGCCGGCCTGCCCCGCCTGCGAGTCGCTCGCCCTGGTGCCGCAGGGCGCCGGCACCGAGCGCCTGGAACAGGGCCTGGCCGAGCGCTTTCCCGATGCGCGCCTGGTGCGCATCGACCGCGACACCACCCAAGGCCGCGATGCCTTCGAGCGCCGCCTGGGCGAACTCGGCGACGCGCCGGGCATCCTGGTCGGCACCCAGATGCTGGCCAAGGGCCACGACCTGCCGCGCCTGAGCCTGGTCGTGGTCTGCTCGGTCGACGAGGGCCTGTTCAGCGTCGACTTCCGCGCCAGCGAACGTCTGGCCCAGCTGCTGATCCAGGTTTCCGGGCGCGCCGGGCGCGCCGACCGTCCCGGCACCGTGGTGTTGCAGACGCATCACCCGGAGCATCCACTGCTGCACACCCTGCTGTCCGGCGGCTATCCGGCCTTCGCCGCACAGGCCCTCGAGGAGCGGCGCGCGGCCGGCTTCCCGCCGTTCCGGCATCTGGCCCTGCTGCGCGCCGAGTGCGCCGACGGCGGCGCGCTGGATGCCTTCCTGCACACCGCCCGGCATGCCCTGGGCGGCGAGGTCGGCGGCTTCGGCACCGAGCGGGTGCAGGCCTTCGGTCCGATGCCGGCGCCGATGCCGCGGCGCGAGGGCCGGCTGCGCGGCCAGCTGCTGCTCTCGGCCGTCGACCGCGCCGCGCTGCAGGGATTGCTGCGGCGCTGGGTGCCCGAGCTGCACGCGCTGCGCGAGGCGCGCGCGGTGCGCTGGTCGCTCGACGTCGATCCGGTCGACCTCTACTGAGGCCGGCGCTCGCCGCCGCCACGCCGGGCGCGGCATGATGCGCCGTGCCTGTCGGGCGTCGAGCCCGCGCTCCGTATCCCAACCGTCCTGCCCACTGCGAAAGCCCCCATGCGCCCACACCGCCTAGCCCTCGCCGCTGCCCTCGTCCTGTCCACGCCGCTCGCCGCGCAGGAGAACGTCATGCTGGTGCTCGACGCCTCCGGCTCGATGTGGGGCCAGCTGCAGGGGCGGACCAAGATCGAGATCGCGCGCGAGACCGTGGCCGGGCTGGTTCGCGACTGGAAGGCGGAGAACGCCCTCGGCCTGGTCGCCTACGGCCATCGCCGCAAGGGCGACTGCGCCGACATCGAGACCCTGATTCCGGCCGGCCCACTCGACGCGAGCGCCTACCTGGCGACGGTCAACGCGCTGAACCCGCGCGGCATGACCCCGCTCTCGGCCGCGGTGGTGCAGGCCTCCGAAGCGCTCCAGTCGAGCGAACGCAAGGCCACCGTGATCCTGGTCTCCGATGGCGAGGAGACCTGCAGCCTCGATCCCTGCGAGGTCGGCACCCGGCTGGAGCAGAGCGGGATCGACTTCACCGCGCACGTGATCGGCTTCGACGTCGCAAACCCCGCGCACCAGGCCCAGCTGCGCTGCCTGGCCGAGAACACCGGCGGACGCTACTTCAATGCCAGCGACGCGCAGGGGCTGGCGGTGGCGCTGGATTCGGTCGTGGCGATGAGCACCGAGCCGGCGCTGCCGCCGGCCAGCGCGGCGCTGACAGCGCCGGCCGAGGCCAGCGTGTCCACGCGCATCGCAGTGCGCTGGGAGGGCCCGGGCGATGCCGGGGATTACATCGCCATCGTCGATCCGGCCAATCCCAACGAGGCCGAGCTGCGCTACGCCTGGGTGCGGCGCAGCGAAGCCGAGACCGCCGATCCAGCCGTGCCGGTGGAACTCAGGACGCCCGCGCAGCCCGGCCAGTACCGCCTGCGCTATGTGAGCCCGCGGCGCAAGGCACCGGTGCTGGCCGAGATTCCCTTCACCGCGCTAAAGGTCGAAGCCTTCGTGCGCGGACCGGCCGAGGCCGCCTCCGGCGGCACGATCGAGGTCGAGGCCAGCGGCCCGGTCGATGCGGGGCACTGGATCGGCTTCGCGCCGGTGGGATCCGACGCCGGCAGCTACCTCGACTATGTCCGTCCCGAGGACGGCGTGAGCCGCTACCGCCTGCGCACCCCGGGCGAGCCGGGCGAGTACGAACTGCGCTACGTGCTGGACGAATCGGCCGCCATCGCCGCGTCGCAGCCGATCCGCATCGTCGCGGCGCAGGCCCGCATCAGCGGCCCGGCCGAAGCGCAGGCCGGCTCGACCATCCAGGTCGAGGCCAGCGGCCCGGTCGAGAGCGGACACTGGATCGGCTTCGCCCCGGTCGGCTCGGATCCGGGCAGCTACCTCGACTACAGGCGGCCGGAAGCCGGCGTCAGCCGCTACGAACTCAGCACCCCGGCCGAGCCGGGCGACTACGAACTGCGCTACGTGATCAACGAATCCGAAGCCGTGATCGCGGCGCAGCCGATCCGCATCACCGCGCTGCAGGGTTCGCTCGACGCCGCGGCCGAGGTGCGTGCCGGCGCGACGCTGGGCATCCGGATCGCCGCGCCCTGGTCCGACGGCCAGTGGATCGCCGTCGCCGCAGCCGGCAGCCCGGACGGCGAGTACGCGGCCTGGAGCGGCCTGGAACGCGACCAGGGCACCATCGAGCTGGCGGCGCCCGTGGCGCCGGGCGAATCCGAAAGCCGCCGGCACCGCGGCAGCGGCGGGCCGGTGGCCCTGCGTCGCCCGCTGCGCGTGCTGCCGGCGGAGTGAACTTTTTTCGCCGGACCCCTTGACACGGGCGCGTGTTGCAAAGCAGCATCGAACCCATGCTGACCCTGACCGCCAACGCGAACCTGCTCGACACCGGCTCCCTGCCGGCGCTCGCGCTCGCCTCGGCGCTCGTCCTCGTACTCGTACTTATTAGCCGCTACAGGTGCGGAACGGCGACTTAGGCCCAGACTCAGCAAATCCTAAGACTCCGAAACCCCGCACCGGGCAACCAGTGCGGGGTTTCTGCTTTTTGGGGCCAGCGAAATCGGGGCCATCGCCGTTGCGCGCGATGGAGAAGATGTGAAAAGCGACGCCATCAAGACCGGCCCCGATCGCGCTCCCGCCCGCGCCATGCTGCGCGCCACCGGACTGGACGATGCCGCCATCGCCCGGCCCATCGTCGCGGTGGTGCATTCCTGGTCGGATGTCTCGCCCTGCAACATCAACCTGCGCGAGCTGGCCCAGCACGTGCGCGACGGCATCCTGGCCGGCGGCGGCACGCCGGTGGAGTTCAACACGATCGCCGTGACCGACGGCATCGCCATGGGCAGCGAGGGCATGCGCGCCTCGCTCGCCAGCCGCGAAACCATCGCCGATTCGATCGAGCTGGCGGTGCGCGGCCACTGCCTGGACGCCCTGGTGGTGCTCTGCGGCTGCGACAAGACCATTCCCGCCGCGGCCATGGCCCTGGCGCGCCTGGACCTGCCGGGCCTGATGCTCTACGGCGGCAGCATCCTGCCGGGCTGCCACAAGGGCGCCAACATCACCATCCAGGAAGTGTTCGAAGCGGTCGGCGCGCATGCGGCCGGGCGCATCGACGCTGCCGAGCTGGAAGCGATCGAGAAGACCGCCTGCCCCGGCGCCGGCGCCTGCGGCGGCCAGTTCACCGCCAACACCATGGCCCTGGCCACCACCTTCCTGGGCCTGGCGCCGATGGGCCTGAACGACATCCCGGCGCCGGACCCGGCCAAGCGGGACGCGGCGCGCGCCTGCGGCGAGCAGGTCATGGCCCTGCTGCGCGAGGGCATCAGCGCGCGCAGCCTGCTGAGCCGCGAAGCGATCCGCAATGCCGCGGTCGCGGTCACCGCCACCGCCGGTTCCACCAATGCCATCCTGCACCTGCTCGCGATCGCGCGCGAAGCCGGCGTCGACTTCGCCCTCGACGAGTTCGACGCCATCAGCCGCGCCACGCCGGTGATCGCCGACCTCAAGCCCGGCGGCCGCTACATGGCGCCCGACATGCACCTGGCCGGCGGTTCGCGCCTGCTCGGCGCGCGCCTGCG
>JANJTY010000445.1 GCA_024710865.1 Lysobacteraceae bacterium
ATGCAGGTGGCGGTCGAGGACTACCCGCTCTCGCGCCGGCTGAACCTCTATCTGCCGCCGGGATCGAGCGCGGTGGCGCGCGAGTTCGTCGACTTCGCCCTGGGCGATGTCGGCCAGGCGGTGGTCGAAGACGTCGGCTTCGTCTCGCAGCGCATTCGCGCCTTTGGTCCGACCCGCCGCGCCGGCCTGCCGCGCGGCTACCTCGACATCACCGAGAACGCTGAACGCCTGTCCTTCAACGTGCGCTTCGGGACTGGCGCCGCGGTGCTCGATAACAAGGCCCTGCGCGATCTGGATCGGCTCGCCGATTACCTGCGTGATCCATCGCACCAGGGGCGCGAGCTGATGCTGCTCGGCTTCGCCGACGCCAGCGAAGTGCTGCCCCTGATCGCGCTGCAGCTCAGCAACGATCGCGTCGACTACGTCGCCGCGGCGCTGGCCCGACGCGGCGTGCCGGTCCAGCGCGTGCGCGGCTTCGGAGGCGTGGCCCCGGTGGCGGGCAACGACGTCCCGCAGGGGCGCGAGCGCAACCGTCGGGTCGAGGTCTGGATACGCTGAGGGTGGCCGCAGGATGCACGCGGCCCTTTCTGCGCGCTCAGCCCTTGCGCGCCTTCAGCCGCGCGACCATGGCCTGCAGCACGGCCTGGGTCTCCGCGCCGAACCAGCCCTCGAGGAAGCGCTCGATGCCGATGCGCTCGGGATCGCGCAGCGCCTGGACGATGTCGGAGCGCGACATCCGGCGGGTTTCCAGCAGGGCGCCGCGAGGCAGCGCCAGCAGCGCCTCCAGCCAGTCGCGCGCACGCGCTTCCACGGCGCCGGCGTCGGCCAGTTCGTCCACCAGGCCGAGACGCTCGGCGCTCGCCGCATCGACCATCGTGCCCGCCAGCATCAGGCGCTCGGCGCGGTAGCGGCCGATGGTCCGGCGCAGCAGCAGCTGGACCGTTTCGGGTACCGGCAGCCCGACCTGGACCTCGTTCAGGCCGATGCGGAAGTCGCCGCGCGCCATGATGCGGTAATCGCAGCACAGCGCCAGCACGCAGCCGCCGGCCGGGCTGTGGCCGTCGATCGCCGCGGCCACCGGAATCGGCGACTCGGCCAGGGCCAGGGCGGCTTCGAAGAACAGCCCCCAGGCGGCGCGCAGGTCATCGGCCCGCAGGGTCAGCAGATGGGGCACGTCGAGGCCGGCCGAGAACACGCCCGATCCGCCGGCCAGCACGATGGCTTCCGCGCCCTGGCCGGGCGCCTCGCGCACGGCGTCGCGCAGGGCGGACAGCAGCGCCGGGTTGAGGGCGTTGACCGGCGGCCGCGCCATGCGCAGTTGCCAGATGCGGCCGTGGCGGGTGGTCTCGATCATCGTCTGGATCCTGAAGCCTGGGAAGGCGGCCACGATACCCCGTCGGCCCTGCCGGCTAAACTGCCCCGCATGAACCGACTCATCGCCCTGCTGCTCGCCCTGCTTCCGCTGGCCTCGATCGCCGCCGAGCCCGCGCTGCGCGTGGACGATCCGTGGATCCGCGCCGCACCGCCCGGTGCGCGCATGCTGGCCGGCTACGCCCGCCTGGTGAACGAGGGCGCGGCGCCGGTCGCGCTGGTGGGCGCGGAGAGCGCGCGCTTCGGCCTGGTCGAGGTACACCGCACCGTGCAGGTCGATGGCGTCGCGCGCATGCGTCAGGTCGAATCCCTTGAGATTCCCGCGGGCGGGCAGGTGGCGCTGGAGCCCGGCGGCCTGCACCTGATGCTGATGCGGCCGGTGTCGGACGTCGCTGAAGGCGAGCGCATCGCGATCCGGCTGCGCTTCGACGACGGCAGCGAACACGAGGCCGGGTTCGTGGTGCGGCGCGGCCCCGAGCCGGCGGCCGCGGCGGGGCAGGGCGCGCATCAGCATTGATCCGGCGTCGACGGGCGGATTGCGTCCCGCCTTCGGTCCCGACGTGGTGCGGTTCGCTGCGCACACCGCACCCTGCGAATGCACGGCTCGCGCGCGCTTGGCGGCTGAGGCAGTCGTCAGGCCGCAGGATGCGCGGAGCGTAGCGAACCGCATCGAATCGAGGCGCAAGACTTGGGCCCCTCAGGTTGAAACGGTTGCGCCGTCCTCAGCCGCAGGCCGCGCGCACCGCCGCGGGCAGCGGCACCGCGCCGCCGCCGCCGCGATCGACCCAGACCATCGTGGTGTCGCCATCGGCATGGACGCAGTCGCTGTCCGCCGCGGCCACGATGCGGTGCCCGAGGGTGAGGCTGGAACGCCCCACGCGCGCCACGGACAGCTCCACCGCGATGCGCGCCGGCCACCCGATCGGGCGGCGGTAGTCGATCTTCACCGCGGCCAGCAGCGGCGCGCAGGTTTCGTCCATCCAGGGCCCGGGCAGCGACGCCATCCAGGCCAGGCGGGTCTCTTCCAGGTAGGTGAGGAAGTTGGCGTTGTTGACGTGTTCGAAGGCGTCGAGGTCGCGCCAGCGCACGTCGATCTCGAGACGGAACAGCGGGCTCATGCGCGTTCTCCGCTGCCGCGCCCGGCCAGCAGCCGCGCCAGGAAGGGCCCGGTGTGCGAGCGCGGGATCTGCGCCAGCTGCTCCGGCGTGCCGGTGGCGATGATCTCGCCGCCGCGCGAGCCGCCCTCGGGCCCGAGATCGACGATCCAGTCGGCGGTCTTGATCACGTCCAGGTTGTGCTCGATCACGACCACGGTGTTGCCGTGCTCGCGCAGGCGGTGCAGCACCGCCAGCAGGTGCTCGATGTCGGCGAAGTGCAGGCCGGTGGTGGGTTCGTCCAGGATGTAAAGGGTGCGGCCGGTGTCGCGCCGCGACAGCTCCTTC
>JANJTY010000465.1 GCA_024710865.1 Lysobacteraceae bacterium
GCGGGCGCCCTGCTCGATCGGCTCGACGCCGCGCCCGATGCCGCCGCGCGCGAGGGGCTGCGCACCGAGTTCGAGGCCATCGCGCTGCCGGCCGATGCGCGCGCCGCACTTGCCGCCCGGTTGGCGGGCACCGTCGGCGACGGCAGCGCCGAGGCCGCCCGCCGCCTGGCGGTACGGGCGGAACTCGTCGCCGGACTCGACTCGCCAGCGCCGGATCTCGACATCCGGCGGGACGAGCAGCGGCAGCGGCTGGCCGCCAAGCTCGGCGGACAGGCCCTGCCCGCGCCACGGGAGGAGATCCGCGCCCTGCTGATCGCCCTGCAGGCCCTGCCCTTGCCTGGCGACCAGCGCAGCGCGCTGCAGGCGCGCGTGCTGCAATCCTTCTCGCGCGCGGGCTAGCCCCGCAGCCCGTGCTAGGCTGGCGGAACGCGCACCCGGCACGTTCCGGCCTGGGCGCGATCCTGATCCCAAGGGGGGGCGGGCGACGGCGATGCGTCGAGGGTTGCTGCTTGCGTTGCTGTGGCTGCCGCTGGCGTCGCCGGCGTCCGACACCGCGTCCTGGTTGAGCGCGCTCGAGACCGAGCATGCGCGCGAGCGCGCCGAGCCGGCTCCGGCGCGGGCCGGCATCGAGCGGATCCTGCAGGCCGCGCGCGCAGCCAGCGATGCCCTGGCCGAAGGCACGGCGCATCTGCATCTGGCCCACATCGATCTGGTGCAAGGCGATTTCCAGGCCGCGCTGGAAGCCGCCCTGCGGGCGCGCGAACACCTGCAGGCCGGACACGACGACAGCCGCCAGATGGCCTCCACCCTGGCCACCCTGGCCGTCATCCACGAACTGGCCGGGCTTTACCCCGAAGCGCTCGACCTGCACCAGCAGAGCATCCGCCGCTTCCGCCAACTGGACGATCCGGCCCGCCTCTCCGCCACCCTGCTCAACTACGGCAACCTGCTCGATTCGGTCGACGACCTGGCCGGTGCCGAAAGCGCCTACCGCGAATCGCTCGCGCTCAAGCGCGCGCACGACCTGCGCGGCGTCGGTCCGCTGCTGGGCAACATCGGGCTGCTGCGGCTGCGCGCCGGCGAGGCCGAAGAGGCCATGGCCCTGTTCGATCAGGCGCTGGACGAACTCGATCCCGAGGCCAATCCCCAGTCCGCCGCCAACATCCTGGGGAACGCGGCCAGCGCGCTGATGGCGCTGGGCCGCTTCGAAGAGGCGGGACTGCGCCTCGATTCGTCCGAAGCGCTGGCGGCGGAACACGGGTATCGACCCGGCCAGAGCAACGTCGCCGAGCTGCGCGCCGAGCTGGTGCTGGCGCGCGCCGTTCCGCGCAACGAACGCAATGCCGCCTGGCAGGCGCTGGCACTTAACCGCACGGCGTTGGAGCTGGCCGAGGGCGGCGATCCCACCCGCACCGCCCGCCTGCTGCGCCAGCGCGCGCGCATCGCGGAACTGGCGGGCGAGCCGGCGCAGGCCCTCGCGGCGCTGCGAGAGCTCGAGATCATCGAATCGGCCAAGCGCAGCGAGGACTCGCAGCGCCGTTTCGCCGTGCTCTCGGCCCAGTTCGCGGCCGAACGCCAGCGCAGCGAGATCGCCCTGCTTCGCGAGCGCGCCACGGCGCAGTCCGCCGTCCTCGACCAGGCCCGCCTGCTGCGCAACAGCCTGATCGGCGGCAGCGTGCTGCTGCTTGCGCTCCTGCTGGTGCTGGTCGGGCGCATTCGCCAGCGCCGCCGCGGCGAAGCGCAGCTGGCCGAACGCAACCAGGCGCTGGCGCAGGCACTGGCCGAGGCCGAAGCGCAGCGCGGCGCAGCCGAGTCGGCGATGCGGCTGAACCAGGAACTGCTGCGCATCGCCGCCGAGGATCTGCGCGTGCCGCTGATGCAGATGCTGGGCAACAGCGAGCGCCTGATGATGCGGGCCGGCGATACCCCGGGCCTGCGCATCGAGGCCGCCGCCATCGCCGATGCCGCCCAGCATCTGGTGCAGGTGGTCAGCAACCTGGTCGATACCGCCGAGCTCGACAAGCCCTCGCAGCTGCTGATGCAACCGCAGGACCTGGCCCGCATCGCGCGCGAGTGCTGCGAGGTCCACGCCCTGCGCGCGGCGGAGAAACGCCAGGACCTGCAGTGCCAGGCGGAAGCTCCGCTGCCCGTGGTCGGAGACGGCCTGCGCCTGCGCCAGGCGATCGAGAACCTGCTCAGCAATGCGATCAAGTTCAGTCCGCCGAACCGCGGCATCCGCCTCTGCGCGCGCAGCGAACCGGGCTTCGCGGTGATCGAGGTGCAGGACCAGGGCCCGGGACTGCGGCGCGAAGACGCAGCGCGCCTGTTCGGCCGCTTCCAGCGCCTCAGCGCGCGCCCCACCGCTGGCGAAAAGACCACCGGACTGGGCCTGTCCCTGGTCAAACGCATCGCCGAACTGCACGGCGGCAGCATCGCGGCGGAATCGCTCGAAGGCGGCGCGGGAAGTCGCTTCAGCCTGCGCATTCCGCTGGCGCGCGAACCCCGCGGCGAGTCGCCTCAGCGCCTTGCCGATCCCGCTTGAGGGGCAGCGCGGGTCGCGGCGCGCCCGCCACGATCGCGATCGTCCGTTGCCGATGATCGCAGGCCGCCGCGCGACGCTGGCTTGATCACGATCAAGCTTCGCGGCCCCTGCACGGCGCAGCATGGCTGCATCCCAGCCATGGCCAGAGACGGCCGCAAGGAGACTGCATGATCCGATACGTGACGGGCGACATCCTGCTCAGCCAGGCCAAGGTCGTGGCACACGGCGTTGCGCCCAACGATCCCTTCAACCAGGGCCTGGCGCACGCCATGCGCGAGCAGGTGCCGGCCATGTACAAGGACTTCCGCCACTACTGCCAGAGCCGCCATCCCAAGCCCGGCGAGCTCTGGACCTGGGGCGGACCAGACGGCGTTCGCATCGTTGCCCTGTTCACTCAGGAGCCGGCGTACGAGCACGGCAGCCGTCCGGGCAAGGCGAGCACGGGCAACGTCAACCACGCGCTCAAGGCGCTGGCCACCGCGTGCCGCACCGAGGCCTGGCCCAACCTCGCCCTGCCGCGCCTGGCCACCGGCGTCGGCGGACTGGACTGGAGCGAGGTCAAGCCCTTGATCGAGAAGCACCTGGGCGACCTCGGCATCCCGGTCGTGGTCTACGAGCAGTTCCACGCCGGACAGGTCGCCGACGAGGGCCTGCCGGACTGAGCGGCAGCGGCTATCCTGCGCGCATGCCCATCGCCGATCGCGTCGCCTGGGCCGGCCTCGTCGCCGGTCCGCTTCTTGCCCTGCTGCTTTACCACTGGCTGCCCGGGCCCGAGGCGGGCGGCCTCGACCACGCTGGGCGTGCGACCGCCGCGTTCGGCGTGTGGATGGCGCTGTGGTGGATGACCGAGGCCGTGCCGCTCGCGGCCACCGCCCTGCTGCCGGTGGTGGCGTTTCCCCTCGCTGGCGTGCTGCCGGCGGCACAGACGCTCCAGCCCTACGCCTCGGACATCGTGTTCCTGTTCATGGGCGGCTTCATGATCGGGCTCGCGATGCAGCGCTGGAACCTGCACATCCGCATCGCACTGCGCATCGTGCGCGCGGTCGGCACGGCGCCGGGGCGCCTGATCGGCGGCTTCATGCTCGCCACCGCCGCCCTCAGCCTGTGGATCTCCAACACGGCCGCCGCGGTCATGCTGCTGCCGGTCGGCGCCAGCGTGGTCGAACTGATGCGCCGCCATGTCGATCCGGACGATCCGGGCACCCAGGCCGCCCTCGCCAATTTCGCCACCTGCCTGGTTCTGGGCATCGCCTATGGCGCCTCGATCGGCGGCCTCGGCACGCTGATCGGCTCGCCGCCCAACCTGGTGCTGGCGAACTACGCGCGCGCCGAATTGGGCATCGAGATCACCATGCTGGACTGGATGCGGGTCGGCATTCCGGTGGTCTGCCTGCTGCTGCCGTTGACCTGGCTGTACCTGACCCGCTTCGTCTTTCCGCTCCGGCTAGACGTGGCGCCCGCCGTTCGGCAGGAAATCCATGCCGAGCTCGACCGCATCGGCCCGATGCAGCGCGGCGAGGCCATCGTGCTCGCGGTATTCGCGGCGGCCGCGCTGGGCTGGGTGTTCCGCCCGCAGCTGGTGGCCTGGAGCGGCATCGCGGCATTGACCGATGCGCTGATCGCGATGTCCGCCGCCCTGCTGCTCTTCGTGCTGCCGGTCGACTGGCGCCAGCGCCGTTTCGCGCTGGACTGGGAGACGGCCCAGCGCCTGCCCTGGGGCGTGCTGCTGCTGTTCGGCGGCGGGCTCAGCCTTGCCGCCGCGATCGGCGCCAACGGCGTCGACGCCTGGCTGGCCTCGGGCTTCAGCGGCCTGGCCGGCATTCCGGCGTTCTGGGTGCTGCTGGCGGCGGCCGGCCTGGTGATCTTCCTCACCGAGCTGTCCAGCAACACGGCGGTGGCCAACACCTTCATCCCGATCCTGGCCGCGGCTGCCATCGGCCTGGGCCTGGACCCGATGCCGATCCTGTTCGCCGCCGCCCTGGCCGCGACCTGCGCCTTCATGCTGCCGGTGGCGACCCCGCCGAACGCGATCGTCTTCGCCACCGGCCTGGTCAGCATCGGGCAGATGATGCGGGCGGGCTTCGGACTCAACCTGATCGCGCTGCTGGTGATCGCGCTCTGCGTCCGCCTGTTCGGCGGCTGGCCGCTGCCGCTCGGCTGAGGAAGGCGATGCCTCCGCGACGCAACCTCTGACCTGTTCAGAGGCCGCCCGGCGGTCCGAAACGAAAAGGCCCCGGCGCGTGCGCACCGGGGCCCGGAAAGTTCGCGGCCGTGGGCCGGACTTACATCGCCTGCACTTCGTCGGCCTGCAGGCCCTTCTGGCCCTGTACGACCTTGAAGCTGACCTTCTGGCCTTCCTTCAGCGACTTGAAGCCCGTGCCCTGGATGGCGCGGAAGTGCACGAACACATCTTCACCGTTGTCGCGGCTGATGAAGCCGAAACCCTTGGCGTCGTTGAACCACTTGACGGTACCGATCTGACGATCCGACATGAAACTGCTCCTCGGGGACTCTCTGGATTCCGGCTCCGGCCGGCGCGGCGCTGGTTGCAAGGAGAAGCTGTTCGAAGCTGATGAAGCGGATCGTTCGGATCTACCGCATCGGGCCACGGTATGCAGTGACCCCGGCAAACGCAGCGCGTAAAAAGTTACCTCTCTTGTTTTTCAAAATCAATCACAGAACGACCGGCTGCGCCGCGGTCCTGAAACTCCGCGTGGTCGAGGGTCGCCGGCTCGTACCGGCAGCAGCGGGGGCGCGGGCCGAACCGCTATGCTTGCCGCATGTCCGACGCCCGCCACGATGCCTTCGCCCGCCAGGCGCTGCAGCGCGCCAGCGCCCTGCCCGCCGCGCTCTATGCCGACCCGGCCTGGGTCCCGCGCGAGCGCGCTGCGGTGTTCGCGCGCGACTGGCAGTTGCTCGCCCGCGCCGACCAGCTGCGTGCGGCCGGCGACCACGTCGTGGGCGAACTGGCCGGCGTTCCTGTCCTGGCCGTACGCGGCGAGGACGGCGCGCTGCGGGCCTTCCACAACGTCTGCCGCCACCGCGCCGGCCCCTTGGCAACCTGCGACGGGCGCGGCGCGCGCGCCTTGCGCTGCCGCTACCACGGCTGGACCTACCGCCTCGACGGGGGCCTACGCAGCGCGCCCGAGATGGGCGAGGCGGAGGGCTTCGATCCCGCCAGCATCCGCCTGCCGGAGGTCCAGGTGGAGGTCTGGCAGGGCCTGGTGTTCGCGGCGCTGGCCCCACGCATGGCGCTGGCCGAGCTGCTGGCGGGCATCGATGCGCGCCTGGGTGCGCGCCGCCTTGACCGCTTCGTCTTCGCGCAGCGGATCAGCTACGAGATCGCCTGCAACTGGAAGGTCTACGTCGACAACTACCTCGAGGGCTACCACGTCCCGCACATCCATCCGGGCCTGAACCGGATGCTGGACTACCGCAGCTACCGCACCGAGCTTGGCCGTTGGCATTCGCTCCAGCACAGCCCGCTGGAGAACGCCGGCGCGGTCTACGGCGAGGGCGAGGCGCTCTATTGGTATGTCTGGCCGAACATGATGCTGAACGTGCTGCCGCAGCGCCTGCAGACCAACCGCGTGCTTCCGATCGCACCTGACCGCTGCCGGGTCGAGTTCGATTACTTCTTCCCGCCCGAAGGCGACCCCGAACTCGCCCGCGGCGACCTCGACTTCAGCGATGCCGTGCAACAGGAGGACATCGCCATCAGCGAAGCCGTGCAGCGCGGGCTGGCCTCGGGCAGCTACGCGGCGGGTCGCCTCTGCCCGACGCGCGAGAGCGGGGTCTGGCACTTCCAGGAGCTGATGCGCGAAGCCCTGCGGGAATCCCGGGACTGAAGCGCGGGCAACTGCCGCGCCGGAATGGATGGTTTGCTCCAGCGATTGCCGTAGGATGGGGCGAGCCCACCTCGACGCCGGGAACGCCGCATGCAAGGCCTGCCCCATCGGGAAGAACTCGCCAACGCCCTGACCCACGGTGCCGGCGTGGTCGCCGGCATCGCCGGCGGCGCGGTGCTGATCACGCTGGCCGCGGTGTTCGGCGACGCGCGGCAAATCGTCGCGGCTTCGATCTTCGTGACCGCGCTGGTGGTGCTCTACACGGCCTCCACCCTGTACCACGCGGTCCGCCACGAGCGCATCAAGGCGCGCCTCAAGGTCTTCGACCACTGCGCGATCTTCCTGATGATCGCCGGCACCTACACGCCCTTCACCCTGATCAGCCTGCGCGGCAGCCTGGGCTGGACCCTGTTCGGCATCATCTGGGCCCTGGCCGTCGCCGGCATCGTGTTCAAGCTGTTCTTCACCGGCCGCTTCAAGCGCCTCTCGACCCTGATGTACGTGGCGATGGGCTGGCTGGTGATCGTCGCGATCGGGCCGCTGTCCGAGGCGCTCGAAACCTGGACCCTGGCCTGGTTGCTCGGCGGCGGCGTGGCCTACACCCTGGGCACCTTCTTCTACCACCGTCCGCAGCTGCGCTACTCGCACGCGATCTGGCACGGCTTCGTGCTGCTCGGTAGCGTCTCCCACTTCGTCGCGGTCAGCGCGGCGGTGCTGCCGGACTGATCGTCCCCGCGGCCACCCAGGCCGCGCCGCGGTCGGGTTGATCGGTGAAGAAGCCGGTGGCGCCGGCTGCGACCAGCAGGGCGATCTCCTCCTCCATCGACAGCCCGCGTCCGTCCGCCTCGCGGTTGAGGAAGGCCGCCTCGGCACGCAGGGTGTAGGGGTGCACGCCCAGGCCCAGGCTGCGCGCCTGCGCCAGCAGCGGATGCAGCCGCGCGCCGCGCTGCCACGGGTGTGCAGAGCCGGCCGGCCGATCGAGGCGACGGCTGGACAGCAGGTTCTCCTTCCACGGCCCCACGGCCGCGACATGGCCGGCAAGCCAGCGCAGGCCCGCGGCGCTGGCGAGGTCGGCGTACGTCATCTCGGCAGGCGGGCGGCCCACTGCATCGCCCAGGCCGGGATAAGCCGCGTCGGTATCGCCGCCGCGGGCGGCCCGGAACGCCAGGTCCCAGGGCCGCGCGAGCGCCCCCGCCGCGGCCGGTCCGATGTCGCCCAGCAGCTGCACCAGCGGCAGGCGCAGACCGCGCGCCGGCATCTGCTCGCGCGCCAGGCGCAGCAGGTTGCCCACCTCGAAACTCTGGATGAAGACCCGCGCCGGATCGGTGAAGTCCTGCGCGAGCAGGGTGTCGAGCAGGAGCGCGCCGGTGTCGAGGCCGATGCGCGTGCCGTCGAGCTGGGTGCCTTCGATCTCGAACCAGGTTGGGTGCTTGGTTTCCGGGTACACGCCAACCCTGCGGCTCTCGCGCGCCAGCGCCACGACCTCGGCGAAGCTCGGGATACGGTAGCGCCCGTCGTGCGCCGCGCTCTGCGGGCGCAGGGCCGGCAGGCGCTCGCGCGCGCGCAGCTGCCTGATCTCGGCCCAGGTGAAATCCTCCGCGAACCAGCCCTCGCGCTCGATCCCGTCGATGCGCTTGCGCGTGCGGCGGCCGGCGAACGCTGGGTGCTCCGCCACGTCGGTGCTGTCGGACAGCTCGTTCTCGTGCCGCGCGATCAGCACGCCATCGCGCGTGGGCACGAGGTCGGGCTCGATGAAATCCGCGCCCTGCGCGATGGCAAGCCGGTAGGCCTCCAGGGTGTGCTCGGGCAGGTAGCCGCTGGCGCCACGGTGCGCGATCACGAGGGTCATGCCCGCCATCGTCCGCCGCCGCAATGAGCCCTGTCCAGCGTGCACGGCATGACTGCCGGCGCATCCGCCTCACCGTGACGCTGTGCCACACTCGCGCCGCATTACGGCACGGAATCGTCTGAATGAGTTGGGACCTGCTCTGGTACGGCCTCGCCGGCCTGCTGATCGTGGTCGGCATCGTCG
>JANJTY010000516.1 GCA_024710865.1 Lysobacteraceae bacterium
CAAGCAGCGCTGGGATGCGCTGCGCGCCGCGGCGGCGGCGCGCGGCATCGCCCTGTTCGGCGATCTGCGGATGTTTCCCGCCCTCGACAGCGCCGAGGTCTGGTTCGCGCCGCAGCTGTTCCGCATCGATGCCGAGGCCAGACCGCTGGAGGCGGCCGGCGCGCCGCCCGACGCCTTTGCGCCGCTGGGGCAGCGCTGGGGGGGAGCGGTCTACGACTGGGCGGCGATGGCGGCGCAGGATTTCGCCTGGTGGCAGGCACGACTGGCGCGCCAGTCGCGCCTCTTCGACCTGTTGCGGCTGGATCACTTCCGCGGCTTCCTCGCGTACTGGTCCATCCCGCCCGAGGCGGCGGATGCGCGCCAGGGGCAGTACCGCCCCGGGCCTGGTCGGACCCTGTTCCGCTACCTGGCGCAGGTGCCGGACGCCGTGCCGCTGGTGGCCGAGGACCTGGGCTGGATCACGCCCGACGTCGAGGCCCTGCGGCGCGAGCTCTGCCTGCCTGGAACGCGGGTGCTGCAGTTCGCCTTCGATGGCAGCGCCGACAATCCGCACCTGCCCGCCAACCACGAGCCCAATGCCGTCGCCTGTACCGGCACGCACGACACCGACACCAGCCTGGGCTGGTGGCAGGGTCTGGACGGCGCAACGCGCGAGCGCGCGCTGGCCGTCACCGGCGGCGATGGCGACGACATGCCCTGGCCGCTGATCGAGGCCGCGCTGGGTTCGCCCGCCGCGCTCGCCGTGCTGCCGCTGCAGGATGTGCTGGGACTTGGCTCCGAGGCCCGCTTCAACACCCCTGGCACGGTCGATGCGCGCAACTGGTCGTGGCGGATGCCGCGCGGCAATGCCGCCACCGACGCCCGCGGGCGGCTGCACGATGCGGTCGCGCGCGCCGGCCGCCTGCCCGGCGGCTGCAGCTGCGCCGTGCCACCCGATGGAGAATCCACGCCATGACGCTGACCCTGCGCAGCGATGCTTTCCAACCGGAGGGCGAGATTCCCGTCCGCCATACCTGTGACGGCGAGAATGTTTCCCCGCCGCTGCGAATCTCGGGTGTTCCGCCGCAGGCCCGCAGCCTGGCCCTCCTGGTCGAGGATCCCGATGCGCCGGACCCGGCCGCGCCGCGCATGATCTGGGTGCACTGGCTGTTGCTGAACCTGCCGCCCGATACCGCCGAGCTGCCCGACGGTGCCGCCGCGCAAGACCTGCCGCCCGGCACGGTGCAGGGGATGAACGACTGGCGGCGAAGCGGCTATGGCGGCCCGTGCCCGCCCGTGGGGAGGCACCGCTACCTCCACCGCCTCTACGCATTGGATCGTCGTCTCGATTGCGGCCCGCGCACCACGCGGGCGGAGTTCCTTCGCGCCGCACGCGGCCACGTCCTGGCCGAGGCCGTGCTCATCGGCCAGTATGGGCGGGTGCCCCGGGACGGGGCCTGAGTTTCGCGCCGCGAACGCCCGCGGCGAATCTTCGGTGATACCCTGATGCGTAACGGGAGGGAAGATCCGGGCGCCAGGGAGTGCAACCCGACGTGCATGAGGTCATTTCCGGACTGCGCCATGCCTGCGTCAGCTGCGGCTTGCGCGAAGTGTGCCTGCCGGCGGGCATTCCCGCCGACTCGCTGCGCCTGATCGACGCGGCGGTACGGCAGCGCCGTCCACTGCGGGCGCGCGAAGTCCTGTTCCATGCCGGCGCCGGTTTCGAGTGCCTGTACCTCGTCCGTTCCGGCGCGTTGATGAGCTGCTCGCATGAGGAGGACGGTAGCGAACAGGTGCAGGGCTTCCACCTGCCGGGCGAACTCGTCGGGCTGGATGGAATGGCCGGAGGCCGGCACGGCTGCAGCGTGGTGGCGCTTGAGCCAACCAATGTCTGCGCACTGCCGCTGGCGCTGGTGCAGGACATGATGGTCGAGGTGCCGGAGCTGCAGTCGGCGCTGATGCGCATCATCGCGCGAGAGACGGTCAACGACCATCTGCACGTGGCCATGATGGGCCGGCGCAGCGCGCACGAGCGGCTCGCCGCGTTCCTGCTGAGCCTGTCCGAGCGCCATGCCCGCATCGGGCGGGACCCGCGGCGACTGCGCCTCACCATGTCGCGCAGCGAGATCGGCAGCTTCCTCGGCCTGGCCGAAGAGACCGTCAGCCGGCTGTTCTCGCGCATGCACGCGAGCGGTCTGCTCGAGGTGTGCGGTCGTACCGTCCTCATTCGCGACGGGGAGGCGCTGCGGCAGGTTTGCCACGGGCAGGTCGATCCATGCCGCCCCGGACATGCGCACGCCCGACAGAACCATCCACCCGCTTGACCGCGGTCAAGACCGGCGCGCCGCTGCGGGCGAGACTGGTCGGGGTGAGCCTTGGTGACGGGAGACGCGCGTGAGCCACGAGATCCTGCGCAAAGCGGACGCGGCAGCGTTCGACTACCAGGCCCTGCGCGCATCCTTTTCCTGGGATGCCGCACGCGCGCGCCTGGCCGGGCTGCCGGGCGGGGCGGGCCTGAACATCGCGCACGAGGCCGTCGATCGGCACCTGGCCGAGGGCCGTGGCGCGAAGGTCGCGCTGCGCTGGCTGCGCACGGACGGCGGCAGCGCCGAGTTCAGCTACGCCGAGCTGGCCGCGCTCAGCAACGCCTTCGCCAACGCCCTGGGCGCGCTCGGCGTGGCGCGCGGCGAGCGCCTGTTCCTGCTGCTGGGCCGGGTTCCGCCGCTCTACGT
>JANJTY010000641.1 GCA_024710865.1 Lysobacteraceae bacterium
CGCGGGTCAGCTGGGTGTGGGCGTCGCGCTTGCCGGCCAGGGCCAGGCCCGGCGTGGCGAGCGCGACGACGAGGCAGAGCATCGGGCTTCTCATGGGACTCTCCCGTTCTTGCACAGGGTTATCGGGAACAGCGATACGCCCGGCCCCGCGCCGGCCGCGCGGGCGGCGGCGGGGCCGGGCGGCCGCGCTCAGGCGCGGATCTTCACGGCGCTGGCGTCGACCTGCTTGACGCCGAGGATGTCCTGCGCGATCTCGACCGCGAGGTCGCGTTCGGCGCGGGTATCGGCGCTGCCGCCGAGCAGCACCACGCCCTCGCGCGTTTCGACCGTCAGGTCCAGGCCGTCCACGTTCCTGCTGTAGAGCAGCGAGGACTTCACCTTGGCGGTGATCCAGGAATCGGCGATCGCGGTACCGGCGCGCTCGGCCACGCGGCCCTGCGCGGCGTTGGGCTCGACCGTGAGGCGGTTGTCGAGCGCGACCACGCCTTCGGTGTCGAGCGCGATGCGCGCGGCCCGCTCCTTCTCGGCCGCGCTGCCGACCGTGCCGCTGAGGGTCACGCGGCCGTCGACGGTGTCGACGTTGATCTTCAGGCCGCTGGTGTGTTCGTTCCACAGCAGGCGCGACTTCACCGTGGTGGTGGTGGTGGCATCGGTCACCAGTTCGCCGAAGCCGCGGTCGTTGCCGGTGCGGCGCGTCGGCTGCAGGCGCTCGTCCACCGCGATGCGGTTGTCGACGCGGGCGATGCCGTCGGCGTTGAGCGCGACGCGCTCGGCCAGTTCCTTGTCGATCGCTTCATCAACGCTGCCGCTCAGGATCGCGGTATCGCCTTCGACGTCGACCGCGATCTCGAAGGGGTTGAGGTGCGGATTGAACAGGATGGCCGCGTGCAGCTGGCCTTCGAGCCGGGCCTCCTTGACCGACTGCTCAAGCGACTTCGCGGCGGCATTGGCGCCGACAGCGCCGAAGGCCAGGGCGGTGGCGAGGGCAAGGGTGGAAAGCTGGGTTCGCATGGGGATTCTCCTTTCGTGGGTACGGGAGCAGGACACCGGCGCCGGGCTCAAGCGAGCGGTCGGCGGCCCACCAGCAGCGAGATCACGAACAGGATCAGGAACACGAAGAAGAGGATCTTCGCGATACCGGCTGCGGCCCCGGCGATGCCACTGAAGCCGAGTACGGCGGCGATGATCGCCACGATGAAGAAGACGAGTGCGTAGTACAGCATCGGTGGTTCTCCAGCTTGGGTGGGGTCGGGCCCGGGATGCGCTTCCCGGCAGTGCCCGAGGACAACGTTCCAACTTCCGTGCCAGTCTGGGCATGCGGAACTTTTCCTGTTGCATCAATGGCTTGAACTTGCGTTCAGACTGCGTCGCCGTGCAGGATGCAAGGTGGCCCCCAGCGGCTTCGTGCAAGACGCAATCCCCCCAACCGCGCAGGAAGGAGGCAGGCATGAACGCAGCGAACGCTTCCGCGGCGGCGCGCACGCACCAGCGCGTGCTGCTGGTGGACGACGAGGACAGCATCCTGCGCACCTTCCGCTGGTGCCTGGAGGACGCCGGTTTCCAGGTCGTCGCCGCCACGGATTCGGCCCAGGCCCTGGCCGCGCTGCAGCGCGAGGTGTTCGATGTCTGCGTGCTCGACCTGCGGCTTGGCGAGGAGTCGGGGCTGGACCTGCTGCCGCCGCTGCGCGCGGCCGCGCCCTGGATGCGGGTGGTGGTAGCGACGGCGCATTCCTCGGTCGATGTCGCGGTGGAGGCGATGCGCGCCGGCGCGGCCGATTTCCTGGTCAAGCCCTGCGCGCCCGAGCAGCTGGCGCAGGTCGTTTCGCGCCAGGCCGAGGCGCGCCGGCTCGAAGCGCGCATCGAAGCCCTGGAACACGAGCGCGACGGCGAGCCGGCGCCCGACCTCGAATCGGCCTCGCCCGCCATGCAGCGGGTCCTGGAGCAGGCGCGCCGTGTCGCCGACACCATGGCCAGCGTGCTGGTGCTGGGCGAAAGCGGCACCGGCAAGGGCGTGCTGGCGCGCGCCATCCACGACTGGAGCGGGCGCAGCGGCAACCTGGTCACGGTGAACTGCCCTTCCCTTTCCGCCGATCTGCTGGAAAGCGAGCTGTTCGGCCACGCCAGGGGCGCCTTCACCGGCGCCACGGAAAGCACCCAGGGCCGCGTCGCGCAGGCCGACGGCGGCACCCTGTTCCTGGACGAGGTCGGCGACTTCCCGCTCGCGCTGCAGCCCAAGCTGCTGCGCTTCCTGCAGGAGCGCGAGTACGAGCGCGTCGGCGACGCCACCACCCGGCGCGCCGACGTGCGCATCGTCGCCGCCACCAACCGCGACCTCGAAGCCATGGTGGCCGAGGGCAGCTTCCGCCAGGACCTGCTCTACCGCCTCAACGTGGTCGGCCTGACCCTGCCGCCGCTGCGCGAGCGCCGCGAGGACGTGCCGGCCCTGGCCGAGCGCTGCCTGCGGCGCTTCGCTGCAGCCTACCGTCGCCCGGCTCGCGCGTTCTCGCCGGCCGCGCTGGACGCGATCCGCAACCATGCCTGGCCCGGCAACATCCGCGAGTTGCGCAATGCGATCGAACGCGCCGTGATCCTGTCGCAGCAGTCCGAGATCGACCTGCCGCAGCTCGCCATCGCGGCCGCGCCCGCCAGCGTGGAATGCGTGCCGCGCATCGGCGACGCGGTCAGCCTGGCCGAGCTGGAGCGGGCCCACATCCTGGCCGTGGTCGGCGCCAGTCAAACCCTGGAACAGGCGGCGCAGACCCTCGGCATCGACGCCTCCACCCTGTACCGCAAACGCAAGCAGTACGGCCTGTGAGCGAATCGCGCCCGCCCGCCGCTCGCGCCCTGCGCCTGCGTACCTGGCTCATCCTCGGCTACGCCGCGGTGCTGCTGCTGGCCGTGGTCGGGCTCGGACTCGGCCTGGCCACGGTGCTGGGTCTGTCGCGCACCAGCGCCGGCATGGTGGCGGAGAACCTGCAGGCGCTGGATCTGGCCTCGCGCCTGCGCAGCCTCACGACTGCCCAGCAGCTCGCGGTGCTGAACCGGCACGACGACGCCGCGACCGCCGCCGCGCAGGCGCCGGCCTTCCAGTCCGAGGCCCAGGCCCTGATCGACGAGGCCCGCAGCCTGACCCGGGATCCGGACGAACTGGCCCGCATCGAAGCCCTGCAGGAGGCGGTCGACGCCCTGGTCGCAACGCTGTCCGCGAGCGGCGCCGAGGCGCCCGCGGCGGTGCCCGCCTTCGCCGCGCTCAGCAGCGCCGCACTCGCCTTCTACCAGCACCACCACCAGGCCCTGCTCGAGCGCGGCGAGGGCATCCGGCGGCAGTCGCAGCGCCTTGCCCTCGCGCTGGCACTGCTCGCCGGATTCACTGTGCTGGTCGGGGTGCTGGCCTCGCTGCGCCTGGCGCGTCGCCTGAGCGCGCCGATGGAGCGCCTGGCCGAGGCCGCCGAGCGCGTCGCCGGACTCGACTTCGCGGTGCGCCTGCCGCGCAGCGGCCTGCTCGAGGCCGATCGCGTGGCCGAACGCTTCGAACGCATGTCCGAAGCCATTGCCCGCTTCCACGCCATCGACCTGGAACGCATCCTGGGCGAGCGCCGCCGCCTCGACCACGTGATCTCCGCCATCGACGACGGCCTGGTGATCTTCGACGAACACGGCCGCATCGAGCGCATGAACCCAGTCGCCGAACTGCAGCTGGACCTGGAGGCCGACGCCGCGCGCGGCCGGCGCCTGGACGAACTCGGTGTGTTTCCCGCCCTGGCCGACGAAGTCGCGACGCTGGTCGCCGCGCCCGGCAGCGAGCTGGGCGGCGACACCGACCTCGTGGTCGGCGCCGGCGAGCAGGCGCGCACCCTGTCCTATTCCCTGCTGCCTTTCTCCGACGCCGCGCGCGTCGGCCTGATCCTGGTCCTGCGCGATGTCTCGGAGGCGCGCCAGTTCGAACGCATGCGCACCGAGTTCGTGCTGCGCGCCTCGCACGAGCTGCGCACGCCCGTCACCGGCCTGCGCATGGCGCTGGGTCTGCTGCGCGTGCGCCTGTCGCTCGACCCCGGATCGCGCGAGCAGGAGCTGGTGCAGATGCTGGACACCGAGATCGAGCGCCTGGTGCGGCTGATCGAGGACCTGTTCGACCTCTCGCGCCTGTCCGCGCGCAGTCATGCGCTGAAGCGCGAACGGATCGCGCCCGCCGCGCTGCTGCAGCGCTGCCGGCAACGCTTCGCCCCGCGTGCGGCCGAGGCCGGCATCGAACTGACCACCGAGCTCGCGCCGGATCTCCCGGACCTCGAACTGGATGCGGCCGCGATCGACCGCGTGCTCGACAACCTGCTCGCCAACGCCATCCGGCACACGCCGCGTGGCGGGCGCATCGAACTGCTCGCACAGGCGGGGCGCCAGCGCGTGGTGCTGGCGGTGCGCGACAGCGGCGAAGGCATCCCGCGCCACGAGCGGGCGCGGGTGTTCCAACCCTTCGTGCAGATCGGTCGTCGCCGCGGCGGATCGGGCCTGGGCCTGGCGCTCTGCCGCGAACTGGTCGAACAGCACGGCGGCGAGCTCCGC
>JANJTY010000652.1 GCA_024710865.1 Lysobacteraceae bacterium
TTCGCGCTTCGCGCGCCTCGATGGCTCCTCACCACGAACGGAGTCCAGGCATGCGCCTGTGGGCCGTAGGGCGGCGTCCCAAACGGAGTCCAGGCATGCGTCTGTGCGCCCTATGTCGGCATCCCATGCCGCCGTTGCGAACGTGGTTTCCAAAGCGATCCTTTCCCCATATCCGTTCGTGGTGAGGCGCGGAGGTCGAGGCGGCCGCGCAGCGGGCGAACGAGACCGGAGCGATCGAACCACTGGGGTCGCCAGGTGGTTCGAGACGGGCCGCCTCGACCCTTCGATCCGCACCTTGTGCGGCCTCGGGGTTCGATCGGCCCTCCTCACCACGAACGGTCTTTGGGTATCAGACATGCTTCTGCTCGTCGCCATGAGCGGAGGATTGAGATCGAACCACCGGGGTCGCCACGTGGTTCGAGACGCCCTCTCGTTCGCGCTTCGCGCGCCTCGCGACCCGCTCCGGCGTTCGAAGCGGCCCCCAACTTCCGGCCCGTGCGCCGGGGCTGACTTTCGGCATACTCCGGCCTTTCCGTCCCGCTACCAGGACTTCGTCATGCTGCGATCCGCCTCCGCCCTGTTCCTGCTCGCCGCCACCGCGGCCGCGGCGCAGGGGCCGACCAAGCTGCTGCGCTTTCCCGACATCCACGGCGAGCGCGTGGCCTTCGTGCATGCCGGCGACATCCACATCGCGCCGGCCGGCGGCGGTACCGCGCTGCGCCTGACTTCGCACCCGGGTGCCGAGCTGTATCCGAAGTTCTCGCCCGACGGCCGCCAGATCGCGTTCTCGGCCGAGTACGACGGCACGCGCCAGGTCTACGTGATGCCGGCCAGCGGCGGCGAGCCGCGCCAGCTCACCTTCTACAACGACATCGGCCCGATGCCGCCGCGCGGGGGCACCGACTACCGCGTGCTGGACTGGACGCCGGACGGCCAGCACATCCTGGTGCGCATGAACCGTGTCGGCTGGGACGACCGCGGCGGGCGCCATTACCTGGTGCCGGTGAACGGCGGCATGGAGCAGCCGCTGCCGATCTTCGAGGGCGGCGCGGGCATGTTCTCGCCCGACGGCAAGACGCTCGTCTACACCCCGATCGACCGCGAGTTCCGCACCTGGAAGCGCAGCCGCGGCGGGCGCGCGCAGGACGTGTGGACCTTCGACCTGGAGGCCAAGCGCTCGACCCGCCTCACCAGCCACATCGGCACCGACCACCAGCCGATGTGGATCGGCGACACCATCTACTTCGTCTCCGACCGCGAGTACACGCTGAACCTCTATGCGCTGCCGGCCGGGCAGGCCGAGCCCGCCGCGACGCCGCGCAAGCTCACCGCCTTCACCGATTTCGACGTGCTCTGGCCCAGCGCCGGCCCGGACGCCATCGTGTTCGAGAACGGCGGCTCGATCTGGCGCCTCGATCCGGCCAGCGGCGAGGCCAGGGAACTCGCGATCACGGTGCCGGGCGACCGCCCGCACACCCAGCCGCGCTACGTGAAGCCGGTCGATTTCGTCGAGAGCTTCGGCCTCTCGCCGGGCGGCGAGCGCGTGGTGTTCGGCGCGCGCGGCGAGCTGTTTTCCGTGCCGGCGAAGAACGGCGAGATCCGCAACCTCAGCCAGAGCCCGGACGCGCGCGAGATCAGCGCGAGCTGGTCGCCGGACGGCACGTCCATCGCCTACCTGTCGGACGCCAGCGGCGAGTACGAGTTGTACGTGCGCGCGCAGGACGGCAGCGGCGAGCCGCGCCGCATCACCAGCGACGGCGACGTGTGGCGCTTCCCGCCGGTGTGGTCGCCGGATTCGAAGAAGCTCGCCTTCGGCGACAAGCGCCAGCGCCTGCGCATCGTTGACGTCGGCACGGGCGCCTTCACCGAGGTCGACCGCGGCGAGTACCAGGACCTGACCGACTACACCTGGTCGCCCGACAGCCGCTGGCTGGCCTACACCAAGTCCGGCGCGAACCGGAACGCCTCGATCTGGCTGTACTCGCTGGAGGCCAAACAGGCGCGCCAGCTCACCCCGGACGAGACGAGCGAGACCAGCCCGGTCTTCGATTCGGAAGGTCGCTACCTGTACTTCCTGTCGAACCGCGACTTCAACCTGACCTTCTCGGCCTACGAGTTCGACTACGTCTACACCAACGCGACCCGCATCTACGCCGCGACCCTGGCGGCCGACGGTGCGCCGCTGTACGCGCCCAAGAGCGACGAGGTCGGCGCCGGCGCGAAGAACACCGCCGCGGGCGGCGACGCGAAGGGCAAGGCCAAGGCGCCGCTGCGGGTCGACATCGCCGGCTTCAACCAGCGCGTGGTGGCGCTGAAGGCGCCGGCCGGGCAGTACGGCAACCTCAGCGCGAATTCCGACGGCGTGTTCTACACCAGCGGCGGGCAGGGGCCGGCCGAGCTGCGCTTCATCGGCCTTGAGGCCGACGAGCCAAAGACGGTGCTCGCCCGCATCACCGGCTACGCGCTTTCGGACGACGGCAAGAAGCTGCTGCTGCGCCAGAACGGCAACCGCTACGCCATCGTCGATGCCAAGCCCGAGGCCAAGTTCGACGAGGGCGCGCTCAAGCTCGATGCCTGGGAGCTGCAGATCGATCCCAGGCGCGAATGGCAGCAGCTCTACGTCGAC
>JANJTY010000663.1 GCA_024710865.1 Lysobacteraceae bacterium
GCCACCGTGGCGGTGGACTCCTTCGTCTTCAAGCAGCCGGTGTCGATGGGCGACATCGTCAGCTTCCACGCCGAGGTGGTGCGCGTGGGGCGCACCTCGATCACGGTCGATGTCGAGGTCTACGCCGAGCGCCACCCGGAGAACCCGGTGGTGGTGAAGGTGACCGAGGCGCGCCTGACCTATGTCGCGGTCGATGAATTCCGCGCCAAGCGCACGATCGGGGCGGGCTGAGCCCGCGCCGGTCGGGCCCGTTCGTTCACTCGGGTACGCAGATCCTGCCCTTTCGTGCGGCACCCAGCGTCTTCAGCGCGAGCAGCACCACCACCATGGTGAGCAGCGCGAGCAGGATCAGGCCGAGGCCGTGGTGGAAACCCGAGCCGGTGCGCGTACCCATCTCCAGCGCGGCGAGCGTCATCGCCGCGAGGGGAAAGGAATAGGCCCAGGCCGGGATCGCGAAGGGCAGGCGCAGGAAGCGCAGCGCATTGCTCGCCAGCAGCAGGGTCAGGAAGAGCGCGGTGAAGTAGAGCACGCGGGCGAAGGCGTCGATCTGGTCGATCAGCGCGACCCAGGCGAGGAAGCCGGCTGCCGGCGGGGCGATGAGGATGAACAGCGTCGGCGTCAGCCGCTCCGGCAGCGGCTCGTTGAAGAACAGCCGGTGCAGCACGATGGTCATCAGCACCAGCCAGAACACCACGCCGATGCTGAAGAAGAACCAGCTCAGGTCCGCCGGTGCGAAGCCGGTGCCGGCGATCGGTACCAGGATGTTGCCCACCACCGGGATGAACCAGGCCGGGTTGGCGTGCTCGAGCCTGTAGCGCGGGTGGTGGATCCAGCTGCTCATCGCTGCCAGCGTGAACGCCAGGTGCAGTGCCGCGCCCAGGCCCCAGATCCAGGCCGCGAAGCCGGGCAGCTCGCGCGCCCACGCCACCGCGAGCAGGATCAGCCCGATCGAGATCGCCGGAAAGAAGTTGAGCTTGACCGGATGCATCCAGTCCGCGCGCACCGCCTGCGGATGGCGGACGAGCTTGACCAGGTACATCGCCGCGAGGAACGCGAAGAGTGCGCTCGCCAGCACGCGCAGCGCGCTGCCGATGAGCACGGGCGCGCCACCGAGGTGGTGCAGCTTGAGCCAGGCCAGCGCGAGTCCGGCGAGGCCCATCACGATGGAGAAGAGGGCGACCGGGAAGTGCTCGGTTTGGCAGGCGCGCAAGGTGGCGGGCGGCGTGGCCGGGTGGGCGGATGCGTTCATGGATCGGTTCCGGAGGAAGTGCAGGCTGGTGCGGATCTTGCGTCGGCAAGGATGTTCGGTGCCGCTTCGACATGACCGGCGACGGCGGATTTCACCGTTCCAACCGCCGCCGGCATGCTTGGGGCTGGGGCTCCCGGCCTGGGCGCACCGGGTCGCACCAGCGTGCAAGCATTCACCGTGCCAGCGTGCTGCTGCGGCCGGGGCCTCGCAGTGACGGACGCAGTTCCGCCTTCCAGGGCGGAAACGGCAGACGACTCGATAGATGTCTGCCAAGATTGGCAGCAAAGTGGCAGGGTCCTGCGGGCGATTCGCCGGAGGCTTGGCCGGCCTCTGCCGCCTGCAGGCGAGTGGCCCGGGCGGGAAGTCGGTGTGCAGGGATCGGGGGGCCGTGATGGCGGCCCGGGTGCGGTTTCTTGGAGAGTGCGGATGAAGATCGAGCCGATGAAGAACCGCAGGGGTGCCGGCCCCGACAGCGAGGGTGCCGGTGCGGGTTCGCCGCGCAAGGGGGCGTTCGGTCGCAGCGTGCAGGCCTTCGCGCGCATGCTCCCGATCCTGCTCGGAACGCTGCTGCTCAGCAGCCTGCTGGTCGCCTGGCTGCCCCGCACGCCGGTGCTCGGCTGGTTCGGTCGCAGCGAGTGGCTCGACGTGCTGCTCGGCGCGAGCTTCGGCAGCATCGCCATGGGGCACCCGGTCGCAGGCTACCTGCTCGGTGGCGAACTGCTCGCCGGAGGCATCGGCCTGATGGCGGTGAGCGCGCTGGTGGTGGCCTGGGTGACCGTGGGGGTGGTCCACCTGCCTGCCGAGGCGCTCGCGCTCGGCCGTGCCTTCGCCCTGCGGCGCAACCTGCTGTGCTTCGCGTCGGCGATCGCGGTGGCCTGGCTCACCGTCGCCAGCCTGCGCCTGGCGGGGCTCGCATGAAGAAGGCCGCACGCATCCCCGCTTCCTGGCTCTACGTCGCGTTCGGGCTCGCCGCGCATGGCGTCGGACTCCTCCTCGATCCGGCAGTCGCGCAGGTGGCGCTGGCGTCCTTCATCGACATGACGCGCACCATCCTGCCGGTGCTCGGCCTCGTGTTCGTGCTGATGTACCTGGCCGAGCGCTTCCTGACGCCTGCGCGGACGCGCTCGTGGCTGGGGCGCGACTCGGGCGCGAAGGGCTGGCTGCTGGCGCTTGCCGCGGGCATGTTGTCCACCGGGCCGGCCTATGCGTGGTACGGCCTGCTCGCCGACCTGCGCGCGCGCGGCATGCGCAGCGCGCTGCTCGCGGTGCTGCTCTACGCGCGCGCGATCAAGCTGCCGCTGCTGCCGCTGCTCGCGCATTACTTCGGTTTTGCCTACATGCTGGTGCTCTCGCTCTTCATCGCGCTCTTTGCTCTGCTCAACGGCTGGGCGATGGAGCGCTTGTTCCCCGAGCCCGAGAACGAATGAAACCCGCCCTCTCCACGCTCGACCATCTGTCCGTCGGCGCGACCGCCGTGGTGCGCGAGCTCGATGGCGGGAACGAATTCTCGGGCAGGCTCGCCGCGATGGGCCTGGTCCTGGGTGCTGCGCTGCAGGTGATGCAGAACTCGGGCAAGGGCCCGATGCTGGTGCGGGTGCGCGACACCCGGCTGGCGCTCGGTCGTGGCGAGGCGCAGCGCATCCTGGTCGAGCGGGTGCCGCCATGAACTCGCCCGTTCGGCCGATTCTGCTCGGTCTCGCTGGCCAGCCCAACGTCGGCAAGACCACCGTGTTCAATCTGCTCACCGGTCTGGACCAGCATGTCGGCAACTGGGCAGGCAAGACGGTCGAGCGCGCCGAGGGCCGGCTACGCCACGGCGACGTCGAGGCCACCCTGGTCGACCTGCCCGGCACCTACAGCCTGAGCGCGAACTCGGCCGAGGAGCGCGTGGCCCGCGATTTCCTGATCTTCGAAAAACCCGATGCGGTGATCGTGATCGTGGACGCCTCCGCGCTCGAGCGCAGCCTCTACCTGCTCGCCGAACGGCTTGCGCTCGGCCTCGATACGCCGGTGGTGCTCGGCCTTAACATGACCGACGTGGCTGCCGCTCAGGGCATCACCATCGACTCGGTGGTGTTCTCCGCCGCGCTCGGTCTGCCCGTGGGCGAGCTCGTGGCGCGACGCGCCCAGGGGGTGGCGGCGCTCACCGAGGCGGCGCTGCGTCTCGCCCGCGACCCGGCCCGCTTCGCACCGCTGCGGCCGGGGATCGCCGAGCCGCATCGTGAGGTCCTCGAGGACCTGCATGCGCTGCTCGCGGCGCACGTGCCTGCGCCCTATCCCGCACGCTGGGTGGCGCTGAAACTGCTGGAGGGCGACGCCGAGCTGATCGCGCTCGCCCGCCGCTGGGCGCCCGAGCCGGTGTGGGAGCGTGTGGCGGCGTTGCTCGGCGAGCACGAGGACGCCATCCTCGACATCGCGGCCGGACGCTACGCCTGGATCGAACGCATGGCACGCGCCGCGGTGAGCCGGCCGCGCCTCGGCCAGGTGAGCTTCA
>JANJTY010000692.1 GCA_024710865.1 Lysobacteraceae bacterium
AGCGCCAGGACCGACGCGGCATGGAACAGCGGCTCGCCCGGCTGCCGCCGCCAAATCGCGACGCGGTTGCGCCAAGCCAGCACGCGCCAGTGGCGGTGGGGGTCGAAGTCGGTCGGCGCGGCCATCATGGTGCATGGCTGACCGCGCCGGATGCGGGCCGGTTCCCGGCCGCGCCCGGCGCCGCCCCCAGAAGGGCGTCGCCGAGTGGATCAGTGCCTTATTGTCCGCACTGGTTGTGGTACAGGCAGTTGGCCCACTCCGGATGGTCGATGAACGGGTTGCGGTTGCCCTGGAAGCTGTACACCGCTTCATTGCGCAGGCGCTCGCGCTCGTCGGGCGGATCCTGCTCGTGCCACAGCAGCAGGTCGGAGAGCAGACCCATGTAGGCGACCGATTGGTTGCTGCTGCTGGCCACGATCAGGCCGGGATCGTCGGTCAGGCGCAGGTCGGGCTCGGCCACGCCGGTGACGCCGTGGCTGCCGCCCTCGTAGCGCACGTCCATGTAGAGCACCGCGCGCGCCACGTCGCCCTTGCGGTCGCCCCAGGTCTGCCAGTAGTCGGTGTTGGCCCAGTTCGAGTTGCCAGGGAAGACGCCGCTTCCGCCACCGCTGCCGTCGTGCACTTCGGTGACGTACTCGCTGCAGGTTCCGCTGCACTCGGCGTAGGGCTTGTTGTTGCGCGCCGAGTTGTAGCTGTCGTTCGACAGGAACAGCATGTGGGTGTCGGTGTAGGGGTAGTTGCCGCTGCCGTCGGCGGTGAAGCCGTAGGACTTGGGCCAGGTGTGCTCGCGGTTGTACTCGGTGTTGCCGCCGCCGACCTTGGCGTAGCTGGCGTTCTTGTACACGTCGAGGATGCGGCCCGGATCGAGCGGGTCCTCGTCGGCGAATTCGAGGATGTCCCAGGTATCGGTCGCGGTGGAGGTATAGGGATAGCGCTGGTGGTCGTCGATCACCGCATGCAGGCTGGCGCGCAGTGCGGCGGGTGAGCCGGTATCGACCGAGGCGTAGTAGCCGGTGCCGACCGACTGGGTGCTGAAGCCGAACACGTGGTCGGCCAGCAGGCCGTCGGGCGTGCCGTCGAGATCCGCCACCGCATCGGCGAAAACGCGCACCGTGCAGCTCTCCAGCGGCGCGAAATCCGGCGACGGGTCGAGGCTGAAGCTGACCGGCCCGCCGCTGATCGCGACGCTGTGCGTGCCGCTGCTGTCGCAGCTCACCGCCACCGCATCGCTGGCCAGCACCACGTCTTCGCTGAAGACAAGGCTGATGGTCGCGTCGATCGCGACGTTCTGCGCGCCGTCGGCGGGCGTGGTCGAGACCACCGCCGGCGGTTCGTCCATGCCGGGGAAGGTCTGGTCGGGATTGCAGGCGCCGAAGCTCGCCGCATGCGGTGGCATCCAGACGAAATCGGCGTAGCCGGTGCCGTTACCGGCCAGCTGCAGCGATTGCCCGAGCGGCTCGGTGCCGTTCTCGGACACGCCGATGTCGCTGGAGGTCCGGTTGCGCGCCGGACCCTTCTTGCCGCGAATGCTGCCCTCGTAGCTCAGGAACTGCACCAGCCGGCCCGCGCCATCGACCAGTGCGACACCATCCGGACTGCCGTTCTGGATGCCCGGCGTGGAGATCGCGACCACGCCGAAGGCGCCGCAGGTCGCGGGAATGCTGCCGGACAGGGCATAGCTCGCGTACACGGCGCCGTCGCTGCCGTTGTAGAGCTGCAGGCTCCAGCCGGCCAGGCTGCTGCCAGCGTCGCCGGCGACCTCGATGCCCTCGTTCGCGTCGTTGCCGCTGTTGTCGTAGTGGATCTCGTTGATCCAGACCGCGGCCTGCGCGCTGCCCGCGCACAGCAGAAGGGCAGCCGCAAGGCTGCGCTGGAGGCGTGAGGTCATTGGTTTTCCCCGGTTGAAACGCTGCAAGAACGGCGCGGCCATGCTCCCGCCGCAAGGCGCCGCGCATCCTGACCATCCCCGGTTACAGGTGCGTGACGCGTCCCCCTTCCCCGGGGCGGGCGGAGTCTGCCCCAGAACGTCCGCCCGTGCACGCCGCGGCGCAACGGCGCTCGCGCGCGGGCGCAGGCTTGCGGCACACTCGCCGTCTTCGAACCGATCGCCGAACGCGCCCCATGACCGACGCCCTTGCCGACTTCGCCCGTGGCCTGCCCAAGGCCGAGCTGCACCTGCACATCGAGGGCTCGCTCGAGCCCGAACTGATCTTCGCGATGGGCCAGCGCAACGGCATCGCGCTGAGCTACCCAAGCGTCGAGGCACTGCGCGCGGCCTATGCCTTCACCGACCTGCAGAGCTTCCTCGACATCTACTACGCCGGCGCCAGCGTGCTGATCACCGAGCAGGATTTCGAGGACATGGCCTGGGCCTATTTCCAGCGCGCCGCGGCCGACCACGTGATCCACGCCGAGCTGTTCTTCGATCCGCAGACCCACACCGAGCGCGGCATCGCCTTCGAGACCGTGATCCGCGGCCTGGAGCGCGGCGTCGAGCGGGCCCGGCGCGAGCTCGGCATCCGCGCCAGCCTGATCCTGTGCTTCCTGCGCCACCTGAGCGAGGAGGCCGCCTTCGAGACCCTGGAGCAGGCCCGGCCCTTCCTCGGCCGCTTCATCGGCGTGGGCCTGGATTCGAGCGAGGTCGGGCATCCGCCGGAGAAGTTCGCGCGCGTGTTCGAGGAGTGCCGGCGCCTCGGCCTGCGCGCGGTCGCGCACGCCGGCGAGGAGGGCCCGCCCGAGTACATCTGGAGCGCGCTCGACGTGCTCATGGTCGAGCGCGTCGACCACGGCGTGCAGTCGCTGAAGGACGAGCGCCTGGTGCAGCGCCTGGTCGCCGAGCGCATCCCGCTCACGGTCTGCCCGCTCTCGAACGTCAAGCTCTGCGTGTTCCAGGACCTGTCCCAGCACAACCTCGGCCGCATGCTGGAGCTGGGCCTGGCGGCGACGGTGAACTCGGACGATCC
>JANJTY010000053.1 GCA_024710865.1 Lysobacteraceae bacterium
TTGCGGTCGCGGCACCTGAAGCGCGACGCCAACGGCATACTCGGCGCTCTGTCGCGAGAGCCCCGGAGTCCTACGATCGCACCGTCCCGGGTGCTACGCTCCGCTAGCGGCGCTGCCCGCGCGCTGACTCGGGCGACACCCGGCCTCCCGCGGCGTCACCGCCGTCTCCATCCTGGTGGACGGCGTCGCGATCGGCATCGAGACGGCGAACGACGGGAGCGGCACGGGCCAGCCGATGACCGTCATCCTGTACGAGAGTTCGACCAATCCGCCCACGCTGGCGTCGCTGACGCTGATCGCCGGCGCGAGCGTAAGCGTGCCCGATTCGGCCACGGGGACCCTATTCAACGTCGCCCTCACCATGCCCCCCGCGCTTGAGGTGGCGACCGGCATCCTCGAGATCGAGGTGTTCACGCCGAATGGTCAAGCCAATTCGCACTCCTTCTTCATGGGCAGCAATGACGCCGACCAGTCCGGGCCAAGCCTCATTCGGTCCGCGCCTTGCGGCATCGCCTAGATCGCCAACCTGGCCTCGATTGGCCTTCCCAATATGCCTTTCGTGATGACGGTAAGCGGCAACACTCAGGTGCCGGTGACGCTGCAGCACTTCGCGAGCGACTGAAGTCGTGCGGCAGCACGGTCTCCGGCGGCGCCGGGGATCGTGGTCGCTGCGGCGCAAGCACTGCCGCCGCGGCTCTCACCGCGCGGTCGTCGCGCTATCCGCGCCGGCCAGTCCAAGCGCGCCCCCAGGTAAACGGCTTGGCCCAGCGTGGCGACCTGACCACCGCCCGACGCCTGGGCCCGTCGCCTCGCGCGGCCTAAGATGCGGGAGAGAATCTGCCCAGGCCCAGGACATGCGCCTCACCGACCCGCTCTGGCTGTTGCTCGCCGTCGCCCTGCTGCCCGCGCTGCTGGGCCTTGCCCTGGCCTGGTCCTGTCGTGGGCGGCGCGGGCTGTTCTCCAAGCTGCACCGCGGGCTCTGGGCCAGCGTGCTGCTCCTGCTCGCGGCCCTGCTCGCGGCGCTGGGCGTCTCGCTGCTCGGCTACGCGCGCCTGCTGCAGGACGGCGAGGTGGCGCAGATCGCGGTGCGCCAGCTCGGCGTGCAGCACTACCGGGTCGAGCTGGGCACGCCGGACGCGCCCGCACGCCGCTTCGAGCTGCGCGGCGACGAATGGCAGCTCGATGCG
Organism: Lysobacteraceae bacterium; assembly: GCA_024710865.1. Lineage (GTDB taxonomy): Bacteria > Pseudomonadota > Gammaproteobacteria > Xanthomonadales > Xanthomonadaceae > JANJTY01. Next base: position 1,188 of record JANJTY010000053.1, read on the forward strand.
CGCGTGCTGCGCTGGACCCTGCCCGCGGCGCTGGCCGGTGCGCCGCCGCTGTACCGGCTGGAGCGGCTCTCGGGCCGCTACGGCGATCCCAAGCAGGAGCTCGAAGCACCGCGCAGCGTGCACGCGCTGGCCGAAGCGGGCCTGATCGACCTGTGGACCCTGCGCCGCCAGTACCCCGGCTACGTGCGCTTCGTCGACGCCGATTTCGGCAGCGCCGCCTACCTGCCCCTGCTCGACGGCGCGCGCTACCGCGTGGTCCTGAGTCCACGCGGGGGGCTGGTGGCCCAGCCCGCCGACGACGCGACCCGGCGGCTGCTGGAGCAGGCCGGCTGGTGAGGGCCTACTCGAAGCGGTCGGCGAAGATCGGCCAGGTGTCGAGTTCGATCACGATGTCGGCGACCGGCGTCGGCGCCGTCACCGCGATGGGCGTGCCGAGGGCATGGTCGCAGGCGCCGTAGCAGGGCACGTCGGGCCAGACCACGTTGCGGTAGCCATCGAGGTTCGCGGTACTGAGCGTGTAACTGCCGGTCGGCAGGCCCTGCAGCGTGGCGAAGGCACCTGTTCCGTCGCTGGTGCCTCCGGCCAGACGCGTGCCCTCGGCATCGCGTACCGTGACCGAAATGCCCGGCAGCGGCGCCCCTGTGCGCACGTCCAGGATCTGTCCGGAGATGATCGAGCCGACCGCGAGCTGGAAGTCGAAGTCCTCCAGCGTGCCGGGCGCGGCAACCTCGATCGGCGCGCCGCGCGGAGGCGTGCAGCTGCTGCAGGGCACGTCCGGCCAGGCCAGATCGACAAAGCCCTGCAGGTTGCGCGTGCCGAGGTGGTAGGTGCCGGCCGGCACGGCCTGGCGGGTCCGGTAGGAACCGTCGAGTGCGCTGCGGCCCGTGGCGACGACCCGCCCGTCCGGAAGCAGCAGACGCAGCGTCACGAAGGGAATCGGCGCACCGCCATCCGCCGCGCTCACCACGCCAGCGAGGCGCGCGCCGGGCGTCAGGTCGAAGTCGATGTCGCTGAGCAGCTCGCCGGCGCCCAGCTCGAGCAGGCCGGCCTCGACCGGGTAGCAGACCCCCCCGCAGTCGATCTGCGGGTACATCTGGTCGATGTAGCCGGCGTTGTTGCCCGTGTAGACCCGGTAGCTGGCTGCCGGCAGCCCTTCCTCGGTCTGGAATTCGCCGTTGGCGTCGGTCATCGTGCTGAAGCTCAGCTCGCGGTTCTCGCTCTCGATGACGATAGTGATGTTCGGCAGCGGCAGGGCGGTGCCGCGATCCATCACGCTGCCCGCCACCCGCGCGCCGGCCGCGAGCGCGAAGTCGATGTCCTGCACGGCCTGGCCCAGGGCGACGACGACCGCGCTGGCGGGATCGTCGTCGCAAGCGCCCCCGGGGCAGTCGATGCCGGGATAGCGCTGCGAGACCAGGCCATCGGTCCCGAACACCCGCACGCGGTACGTGCCCGCCGCAAGGCCCATCAGGCTGTAGCGGCCATCGATGCCGGTCAGTGCGCTGACGAGACCGTCATCCTCCGGTTCCGCCAGCACGGTCATCCCCGGCAGCGGGCTGCCGTCGTCCGCCCGCGTCACGACACCCTCGATGCGGCCGCCCTCGAGCAGCGGGAAATCGATGTCGTCGCGCAGATCGCCGAAGTCGACCATGATCGGCGTCGCCTCGGGCGCCGAGCACACCGTCGGGCAGTGCAGCTGGTCGTAGTACTGGCGCAGATACGGCCCGGTCGCCTCGGCCATGGCGAAGTAGGTGCCCGGCAGCAGCGCGGTGCCGGTCTGGTAGCGCCCGTCGGGCCCGGTCAGGGAGGCCGCCACGGGGTTGCCCTGCTCGTCGTGGATGGTGACGAACACGCCCGGCACCGGCGTCACGCCATCGGGCTGCAGCGCGATGCCGCTCAGTCGTGCCCCCGCCGCCAGACGCAGGTCGAGCGCGACCGTACCGGTGCCGGACACGGGCACCAGGGCCCCCCGCAGCGGATCGCAGTCCTGCATGCAATCGAGCTCGGGATAGACCAGGCCCAGATACCCGGCCGTGCCAGAGGCGACGATGCGGTAATCGCCGGGGGGCAGACCGTAAAAGAACGAGAACGAGCCATCGCCCTGGCTGCTGGTGAAATCCAGCAACTGGCCGTCCGCGCTGTACAGCACCACGCCCTGGCCCGACAGGCTCTGGCCGCCGATCTCGGCGCTGACCGTGCCCGCCAGACGTCCCCCCGGCGCCAGCAGCAGGTTGGTGTCGGCGCGCGTCTGGCCG
>JANJTY010000066.1 GCA_024710865.1 Lysobacteraceae bacterium
ATCCGAGACCAGGTGCGTCGCGGTGCGGCAGCTCGGCTCGAAGTCGCCGGCCGGATCGCTGTAGCAGGCCTCGATGGTCTTCACGCCCGCGCTGGCGAAGCTGAGGTCGCAGTCGGTGTCGCCCGGGAAGGCGACCAGGCAGCTGTTGCCCGGATCCGCGGCATCGCGCACCAGCACCTCGCCCGAGGGCGAACCGGCGCCCGGCGCGACCGCGGCAACATCGACGGACACACTGACTGGATCGCCGATCTGCGAGGGCGTCGGCGCGATCGCGACGATGGCGGTGACCGTCGGCGCCGCATCGACCACGTGCACGTGCGCCGCCGCGGTGGCGGCGGGCTCGTACTGGCCGTCGCCGGCGTAGGTTCCGGTCAGGTCGCGCGCACCGGCATCGGCGAAGCTGATCTGGCAGAAGCCAACCGAGGCATCGGCCGAGCAGCTCTCGCCCGTGCTGGCGCTGACGCTGACCAGTCCGGTCGGGTTCACCGCGGTGAGCGAGAACTGCACGTCGACCGTCTGGCCGACCACGCTCGGGTTCGGATCGCTGGACAGCGTCAGACTGACCGCGATGCGGCCGTAGTCGACCGTGCCGAGGCTGGCCGGCGCGGCCGGCGACTCCGGGAAGGCCGCGCTGAGGTGGTAGGTGCGGGCCTGCAGGTCGCTGAACTGGGCGATGTCCATGTCGCCCGGGTAAATGCCGTCGAACTGATTGTCGATCGCCAGCACGTCGCCGCCGAAGGGCGCCACATCGGTGCCCGGGTAGATGCCGTACTGGTAGAACGGCAGGTAGGGCGAGGGCACGCAGCTCGACGACGGGGTGCAGCTGGTCGGATCGAGGTAGAAGACGTAGTCGAACTCGCCGCTGAAGGCGTTCGGCGCATCGCCCACGGCCAGGCCGCCGAAGCGCAGGCTGCCGTAGGCGGCGTCATTGGCATCGTGGTTGACCAGCTCCACCGCGATCGCGGTGTGCGTGGCCGAGCCGGCGAACTGGTTGTTCGTCGCCACCACGCCCAGCGCGGTCTGCGGAATGGTGTGGCCGCTGGTGGACAGCACCTTGGTGCCCAGGATCAGGTGGCGGAACTCGCTGCCGTGGCTGGGCGCGGCGAAGCTGTTGCCGTCCAGCGTCAGGGCCGCGAAGTTCTGCGCGAACACCGCATTGGTGTGCTCGCTGAAGCTGTTGTCGTTCACCGCCACCGCGGCGCTGTCGATGTTGACCAGGCGCAGCGCAGTGAAGCCGAGATCGCCCCAGCGCGCGCCATTGACCGGCGGCGGGAAGTCGGCGAAGGGCAGCAGGCTGCGGTCGGGCGCGAAGCTGTTGCCGAGCACGTCGACTGCGGCGATGCCGTCGCCCAGGTACAGGCCGCCGCCTGCGAAGGTATTGGCATCACCCGGCGCGGCACCACCGATGGTCAGGCCGGCGCCATTGGTGAAGCGCAGGAAGGCGTCGTAGTCGCGGCCGCGCAGGTCGTTGCCGGCGAGGGTGCCGGCGCCCTGGTCGAGCGCGATGGCGGCGCGGAAGTAGGCCGGCTGGTTGCCCGCCGTCATGCCGTTCCAATCCTGCGTGCCGCCGATGACGTTGTCGCGCACCGTGACCGACAGGCTGGCGACCTGCTCGCCCGGCGGCGCGTAGCCGCTGGCATTCGACAGGTTCAGCGCCAGCGCATTGCGTCGGCCGTAGCTGACGAAGGGCAGGCCGCTGGCGGTGGCGGTGATGGTGTTGTCGCGCACGATGAGGCCGGAGGGATCGCCGCCCGGCGTGTTGCCGACGGTGCGGATGGCCTCGCCCACGCGGGCCAGATCGACCTCGAAGCGCAGGTTGTCGATCTCCACGTTGGGCGCGGCCACGCGCAGCAGGGCCAGGTCCACGACCGAGGCGGGCGCGGCGATCAGGGCCGGATCGGTGCCATCGTTGCGGCGAGTCAGGCGCAGGGTCTTGTCGACCACGGCCTGCTCGGCCAGGGTCTGGTCGTCGGCGAGCTCCAGCACGTCGTTCGCGGCGGTGGCACGATCGTCGATGGCGCGCTGCAGGCCGCAGAAGAACAGGCCCTTGCCGCCGGTGTCGTTGTAGACCGCAGGCGCGTCGCTGCCGGCCGTCAGGCCCACGTCGCGGGTATCGACCGCGTTGCCGGCGAAGCTGTTGCTCGCAGGCAGCGCGAGGGCGCAGGTCGTCGGCGAGTTGCCGCGACCGAAGTACTGGTCGGCCAGGTTGGCCTGGTTGCCCTCGTTGCCCGGCTGGTTCTCGACCCCGATCGGATCGACCCCGACCACGTGCTCCACGTAGGGCGTGTGACCGGCCTGGCGCTGGATGCCGACGTCGTTGCCGTTCAGCGTATTGCCATAGGCCTCGACCTGCTCGCCCTCGAGCACGATGCCGAAGCCTTCGCTGCTCGATGCGCCGTTGTCCTGCGCATAGCCCGAGACCGTGTTGTTGCGCACGGTGACGCCGCGCGGGATGTTCGCGTTCTGCGGGTCGGCGATGCCGCGGCGGAACACCGCGATCCCGGCCAGGTCGCGCAGCTCGGACGGACGCTGGGCGGCGAAGGAGCCGGTCTGCTGCACCGTGTTGTTCTCGACCACGGTGCTGGCCGAGGTGTCGCCATCGGGAATCTTGATCTCGATGCCGAAGCGGCCGTTGTCGCTCAGGGTGTTGCCGGCGATCAGGTTGGAGCCGGCCGGGCCGAACAGACCGGTGACGCCGATGCCGTTGTCGGCATTGCCGTACACCACGTTGTTGCTGATCGTGACGTTGGTGGCGGTGCCGTCCTGCAGCTCGATGCCGCAGCAGTTGTTGCCGGTCACCTCGTTGCCGTCGATCAGGATGTTCGACTTCAGGCCGTTCCAGACCACGATGCCGCGGGTGCGGTTGTTGGCGACATACGAATCGGTGATGGACAGGCTGTCGACCGGGCCGTTGAAGTAGATGCCCGCGGTGGCCTGACCCGGCGTGCCGCAGCCGGTCGCCGAGACGTAATCCACCGTGGTCCCGTGGTTGGACAGGCTGCCGCTGAGGCAGTTGCCCTGCACATTGCGCAGGTCGATGTCGCGCACGGTGGTGCCGGTGATGCCGTTGGCCAGCGTGATCACGTTGCCGGCGGCGCCGCCGCCGTCGACCACGGCCAGGCGGTTCTGCAGGCCGTCCAGCTCGCCGCGGATGGTGAGGTCGTTCACCGCGACGAGTCCGCCGGCGCCGTAGGTGCCCTCGCGCACCACGATGGCATTGCCGGCCACCGCATCGGCCAGGGCCGCGGCCAGGCTGACGTAGGTCTGCTCCAGCACAGTCTCGGTGGCGTCGCTGTAGCGCTCCACGCCACCGACCACGCGGTGGGCGAAGGGCGCCGAACTGCTCGACAGGTTGCTGCCGTCGCCGCTGTAGCTCGCGCTCAGGGTGATGTCGCCGATGGTGGCGAGGGTGATGTCGCAGCTCGCCGTGGGCAGCGCGCAGACCGCGCTCTCGCCGCTGCTGGCGGTGATTTCGACCGTGCCGGTCGGCGCGTTGCCGATCAGGTTGAAGCTCACTGTCACGTCATCCCCGACCAGGCTGGGCGCGGGCGTCGCAGCTGTGATCGCGATGCTGCTCGGCGCGATGCCGAAGTCGACCCGGCCCAGCGCGGCCGGTGCGGCCGGCGCTTCGGGGAAGTCGGGATCGTCGTGGTAGGTGCGGTCCTGCAGGGCCGTGAGCTGGGCCAGGTCCATGTCGCCTGGCGATACGCTCTGGAAGCGGTTGTCGCTTGCCAGCACGTCGACCGGGAAAGGACGCGTGGCCGTTGCGGCGAAGCTGCTGACCGGCGGCGCCACGGTTCCGAAACTGCAGGTGGCCGGGTTGTTGCTGGCCGTGCAGGTGGCCGGATCGAGGAAGAAGTAGCGGGCGAAATCGCCGCTGAACTGGTTGTCGTCGGCGAACAGCACCGGGCCCGGCGCCGGGCGCGAGGCGCGGTAGTCGTGATCGCCCAGCCACACCGCGGTGCCGCGGGTGTCTGGCGCGACCGGGCCGCTGAAGGTGTTGTCGCGCACGTCCGCTTCGATGCGGGCGAAGGCCAGCGGCGCCGAGCCAAAGACTTTGGTGCTCACCCACAGGTGCACGAAGTCGCCGGTCGCGGGCGGACTGAAGCTGTTGTCAACGAGGTACCAGCCCTGGCTGTTCTGCACGGCGACACCGATGCTGTGACCGCTGAAGCTGTTGCCCTCGACGTGCACGTAGGCGGCCGCGACCAGCAACGATTTGACGCCGAGCGAGCGCAGTGCCGGGATCTGCGGCGCGAAGGTGTTGCTGCGCACTTCGAACAGGCCCTGGGCCTCGCCGGCCTCAAGGCCCGCGCCGCGGAAGGTGTTGCCCTGCACCAGCACGCGGCCGTGGTTGTAGCGCAGGTTGGCATCCTG
>JANJTY010000168.1 GCA_024710865.1 Lysobacteraceae bacterium
TGTCATGGGCCTGTCCGCGGCACGGGACCAGATCATGAAATTGAAAGATTCTTATACAGGCACACACACTTGACCTCGATCAGTGTAGGGCGACCCTTCCTACCTATAATTGCGTATATCCGCCGTGACGGATGACACACATAAATTGAATCGATGACATCTCCTGAGCGGAGATGGCATGCGTGCGCGCGCCCGAGGGGACTCGCCGCACTTTTGGTCTGAAAAGGGGAAGCCAAGGGATGCAACTTGCGATCCTGTGGCAACGCCTGCGCGAGCTTCCGGGCTTCGTCGCGGGCGCCACCGCGGTCGTCGCGGTGTGGCTGATTTCGATGCTGGGGGGACTGCGCGCCCTCGATCACGTCTATTACGACTTCATCGTGGGGGCGATGGGCGAGCCGTCGAGCGCGCGCTACGAGGTGCTGCTCGTCGAGACGCGCCCCGGCGAGACGCACAACTGGCCGCAGCTCGGCGAGCTCCTGTTCGCCGCCGGCGCACGCCAGCTCGCGTTCGTGTCGCCGCTCGCCGAAGCGGAGCTGCGCGGGCTCGCTGCGTGGGGCGACGAACGCGTGCTGGTGGGCCGTGCTCCGCCCGAATCCGGCCATCCCCCGCAGTTGCGCGCCCCCGAGGCGCTGCCGGCCGACCTCGCCGAACGGCTGAACACGGCACTCGTGGCGCTGCCCCTGGGCGAGGGCGGCTCGCAGCGCGGCCAGCTCGGCGATTTCCGCATCGGGCCCCGCCTGCTGCCCGGCATCGAGAAGGCTGCGGCCGTAGCGGCGGGCCGTGCGCCAGTTCCACCGGTGTTCGGCATCAATTACCACCGCGGCACAAGCCTGCCGCGCATCGGCGCGGACCGGCTGGAGCGCGAGCTGCCGGTGCCCGAGCTGGTGCAGGGCCGCACGGTGCTGGTGGGGCACGCGGCGCAGCCCTGGCTGGCGCACTACGACGCGCCGGGGATGCCGCGCGGGAAGCGCCTGTCGCAGCTGGAGGTGCACGGCCTGGCGCTCGACAGCCTGCTGCAGAACAAGACGGTGCGCGACTTCGGACCAATCGCCAGCGCCCTGGCGCTGATCCTCAGCGGCGTCGCGCTGCTCGTCGCCTTCCAGCCGCTGCGCCTGTTCTCGGCCTTCTGGGTGAGCCTCGCGCTGATCGCCGGCAGCGTGCCGTTCGCATGGCTGACGATGCGTCTGTTCGACTTGTGGCCGCCGGTGCTGGAGCTGTCGCTGATGACCGCACTGGCCTTCCCGCTGGTGTATCGCGCCAAGGCGCTCGCCGAGGACCGGCGCCTGCGCAAGCTGATCGGCGAGACTTCGACCAAACTGCAGAACCGCTACCTGCCGCCGGGCTTCGCCGAGACCGACGAGCACTGGATCTACGTGACGAACCTGGTCGACCAGATCCTGCAGTCGAACCGCACGATCTTCCTCGAGCGCGTGCCGGACGATCATCGCGTGCGCGAGATCCATGCGCTGCGCTGCTCGATCGGCGACATCGACGAGCTGCGCCGCGACTACCAGCGCGTGCCCTACACGCTGGCGATCGAGCAGCGCGGCGTGGTGGAGATCGATGTCGGGCGGCGGCCCTACCTGAAGGTGCAGCCCGGCCGCGAGCGGCAGTTCCTGGCGCCGCTGATCTTCGGCGGCGAGGTGCTGGGCTTCTGGGCCTTCGGCCTGGAGGAGGAACGCATCGGCGACGCCACGCACTTCCGCACGATGGTCGACAACATCGCGGGCCAGATCGGCGAACTGCTGTACCAGCGTCAGCTGTGGCAGGCGCGGCAGGCGAGCGAGGGGGCGGCGTGGCGCCGTTACCTGAGCGACGATGCGATCACGCAGCACCGCCGCCTGTCGCACGCGATCGTCGCACTGGAGCGGCGCGTGTCGAGCTTCGAGCACCTGTTCGCGGGCCTGTCGACGGCGGCGATCGTGTTCGACCTGTTCGGGCGCGTGGTGCTGGTGAACGAGCGCATGAGCACGCTGCTCGCCGGCGCCGGCCTGGCCCCCTACGGCATGACGGCCGCGGACCTGATCGCGACGCTGTCGGGCCAGGATGCCGGACGCGTGCGCCAGACGGTGCAGGCGCTGCTGTCGGCCAGCGCACCGACGGTGCTGCCCGCGCAGTTGCCGGGCGACGCGGTGGGCCACTACATCCTCAGCCTGCGCTCGCTGGAGCAGGACCCCGAGGCGGCGGGCGACACGACACCGTTCCGCAGCCACGGGCTGTTGCTGGAGATGATCGACGTCGCCGAGATCCACCGCCTGTATGGGGTGAAGGGCGAACTCATGGGCTACCTGTGCCACCAGCTGAACAACCATCTCGCCGCGGTGCTCGGCGCGACGCGGCTGCTCGAGAACGAGCCCGCGGCGCTGGACGAGATGAACCCGCTGATCGACGCGCAGTGCCGCAAGGCCACGACGACGCTGGCGCGGGTGCAGGATCTGCTCACGCACGAGTTGCAGATCGACTTCGGCGGCAGCTATCCGGTCGATCCGCGCCCCGCGCTGAAGCGCATGGCCGACGCGCTGCAGGCCGCGGCCAGCGAGCGCGGCATCCGCCTGAGGCTGGACATGCCCAACACGCCGCTGCTGATCTATGCCAACCCCGGGGCACTCGACGCGGTGCTGCGCGCGCTCGCCGAATTCCTGCT
>JANJTY010000198.1 GCA_024710865.1 Lysobacteraceae bacterium
CCAGCCAGGCCTCGAGATCGTCCGGTTCGCCGTCCGCGGCCGCGCGCACTGGTGCCAGGGCCTGCCCCGGCTGCGATCGCGCAAGGGCCAGGAGACCCTGCTCGCGTTGCAGCGGATCGGAGTTCGTGCCCAGGTCTTGCAGCGCGAGGTCGAGCAGCGCTTGCGCCGAGGCGAGCTCACCAGCTTCACGATACGCCCGCGCCACGCCGGCGAAGTGCCCGGCGTCCCAGGCGCCGGCGTCGCGTGAGGCTGCGAAGGCCACCTCGGCGGCTTCGACCTGCCCGCGAGCCAGTCTGACCCGGCCCAGCACGTAGTGCGTCTGCGCCGACTGCGGCGCGCGCAGCAGTGCGCCGGCGGCGAGCGGCATGGCCTCCTCTGCCGCCCCGTTTTCGAGCAGCAGCAGGGCAAGCCCAAGGGTGGCGGGGACGTGGCCGGGATCGAGCTGCAGCGCGCGGCGGTAGGACGTCTGCGCCTCGGCGCGGCGGCCATGGGCTTCCTGCAGTCCCGCCAGCTGAGCGAAATTGGTCGCCGTCGCGCCGCTCAGGCGGCTGCTGCGTTCGGCCTGGTCCAGACGATCCGCGAGCACGGCCCGCTGGCGGTGACGGTCGAGCAGGAACGCCGCGGTCTCGTTCTCGCCGAGGCGCTGCAGGACCTGGCCCAGGTTGAGCAGGGCAGCGAGGTGCTCGGGCTCCCGACGCAGCGCGGTCGCGTAGGCCTCGCGCGCCTGCGGCCAGCGCATGGCGCGCTTCTCCAGCAGGCCGAGTTCGGCCCAGGCGTCGGCCGAGTCCAGCGCCGCGACGCTGGCCTCGATCGGCGCGCGCGCTTCATCGAGTCGCCCCAGTGCCGACAGATTGCGCCCGAGCTGGAAACGGACCTCGGTGTCGTCCGGCCGCATCGACAGGCACGCGCGCAGGAAGGACAGGGAGGCCTCCAGTCGCCCGAGGCGGGTGAGGGCGGCCGCCATGCCATGGCGGCTTTCGAAGTGTCCGGGATCGGCCTGCAGCTCGAGCTCGAACGCCTGCATCGCGGCCTCGTGATCCTCCAGGTAGCCGTGCAGCACGCCGATGGCGTAGTGCAGTCGCGGCGTGGCGGGATGTTCACGCAGATAGCCCTGTGCGAGCGCCAGGGCCTCGCGCTCGCGCCCGGCGCGGCGCAGCTGTTCCAGGGTGGCAAGCAGGCGCGCGGCTTGCGGTGCGACCTTCGGCGACGGCGATTCGGTCGCTTCGGGTTGCGATTCGACCTGCGCTGGGGTGGATGCCTCGCGCGAGCAGCCTGCGCAGAGCAGCGTGGCCGCCACGAACACGGCACCGAACGCCGCTGCGGCGGGGCGAGGTTCGATCACGGCGCCGGATCCACCGCCGGCGGCTGCCGGATCGCATGGTAGGCGTCGAGCGCAAGGCCTGGATCGACGAGTACTTGGGCCTCGCCCTCCGGCCAGCGGATCTCGATCCGCTCGATGCGTTCCAGTGCGCCGAGTCCGAACACGAGGCGCGGATCCTCCTGTGCCTGGTAGCTCGATCCCGCGCGGACCTCGGCGCTGCGCCAGCGCCCGCCCGCGAGCAGCCGCACGCGCGCGCCGATCGCGTCGCGTCCGCCGTGGCGGCTTCGCAGGTGAAGCCCGATCCAGCGGTTCGCCGTCGGCGTGCGATTGCGCCAGAGCCGGGCGGGACCGTTATTGGCGGTCACCAGCAGCTCCACGCGGCCGTCATTGTCGATGTCGCCGGCAGCCGCCGCGCGGCTCACCTCCGCCGCTCCGAACAGCACGCCGCCGGCGCCGCCAAAGGCCTCGACGAAGCGGCCACTGCCGTCGTTGAGGAAGAGTTGGTCGGGCTGCGCGTGCGAGAGGCTGGGATTGAGCGCGGCGATGTTGTCCAGCACATGGCCGTTGGCGACGAACAGGTCGCTGTCGCCGTCGAGCTCGGCGTCGAAGGCGACGGTGCCGAAGCCGACGCGGGTGACGCTGGGCCCGCCCAGGCCGCTGGCGACGGTGTAGTCCTCGAACATGCCGTTGCCGAGGTTGCGGTAGAGCGTGTTGGTCTCGAAATCGAGGTGGGTGACGAATAGATCGGTGGCGCCGTCGCCATCCACATCGGCCGCCGCGATGCCCATGCCGGCCTCGGTCCGGCCATGCTCGTTGTAGGCCGCACCGTGCAGCACGCCGACCTCCTCGAAGCGTCCGTCGCCGCGGTTCATGAAGAGGAAATTGCGGGTCGAGTCGTTGGCGACGTAGATGTCCTGCCAGCCATCGCCGTCCAGGTCGGCGAACGCCACGCCCAGGCCCTTGGCTTCGGCCGGGTCCTCGATGCGGATGCCGGCGCGCGCGCTGATCTCCTCGAAGCGACCGTTGCCCAGGTTGCGGTAGAGCCGGTCCGGCACGCCGGCGTGCACGTCCGGATGGCAGTACTGCGATTCCTGCGCCGGGCCGCAGCGCACGTGGCGCTCGATGCCGGCATCGAGGTAGTTCACGACGTAGAGATCGAGCCAGCCGTCGCGGTCGATGTCGGCGAAGGCGCAGGCCGAGGCCCAGGCCGGGTTGTCGATGCCCGATGTGGTCGTCACGTCCTCGAAGCGGCCGCCGCCCAGGTTGCGCAGCAGGCGGTCGGGTCCGAACACGGCCACATGGATGTCGATCCGCCCGTCGTTGTCGATATCGCCGAAGCAGGCGCCCTGCGCATAGCCGATGTCGTCCAGTCCGGCACCGGCCGAGACGTCCTCGAAGCGCCCGTCGCCGCGGTTGCGGAACAGCCGCGAGCCCAGGGATTCGCCCTCGCGCGCGTGCCCGGGCAGGGGCTGGCCCTGCAGCAGCAGGATGTCCATCCAGCCGTCGCCGTCCGCATCGAGGAAGCCACCGCCGGAGCCCATGGTCTCGACCAGGTAGCGCCGCCCGCTGCCGCCGTGAACGTGGGTGAACGCGATCCCGGCCTGGGCCGAGACATCCTCGAAGCGCCAGTCGGTCGCCGCCGGCGGTGCCGGCGGATCGCCGCAGCCTGCGAGGAGGCCGATCAGCAGCGCGGCCAGACCGGGCGCGCGGCGTTGCCGGCGCCTTCGGTCGCTGCCGAGCCTCGGCTGCAAGACTCAGCCCAGCGCGGCGTTGTGGAACACGTCCTGCACGTCGTCGAGGTTGTCGAGGCGCTCGATCAGGTCCTCAAGATCCTCGGCCGCCTCGCCGCTGACCGCGACGCGGTTGGCCGGGCGCATGGTGACTTCGGCGCGCTCGACCGGCAGCTTGGCGGCGCGCAGGGCCTGCTCGACCGCATCCACCGCGTCCGGCGGACAGAGCACGACGATGGACTCGCCTTCGCTCACCACGTCGTCGGCGCCGGCCTCGAGCGCGGCTTCCATCACCGCGTCCTCGCCCGCCGCGCTGGCCGGCACGCTGACCTCGCCGGTGCGGCTGAACTGGAACGCGACCGAGCCCGAGGTGCCGAGGTTGCCGCCGTGCTTGGTCAGGGCGTGGCGCACATCGGCCACGGTGCGCACCGGGTTGTCGGTGAGGGCGTCGATGAGCATCGCCACGCCGCCTGGGCCGTAGCCCTCGTAGCGGATTTCCTGCAGGTCGGCGCCGCCGTCGGCGCCGGAGCCGCGCCGCACCGCGCGCTCGATCTTGTCCTTCGGCATGTTGGCGTCGAGCGCCTTGTCGATGGCGGTGCGCAGCTTGGGGTTGCCGGCCGGGTCGCCGCCGCCGCGCGCGGCCACGGTGATGTCGCGGATCAGCTTGGTGAAGACCTTGGCGCGCTTGGCGTCTTCGGCGTTCTTGCGGCCTTCGATGCTGGGGCCTCTGCCCATGGGAATGTCCTTCGCTTCGGGTTCGAGTCGGTATCGCCGGTCCCCGGGGACCGGTGCGAACCCGCTATTTTGCCTTGCGAAGGGCGTTTGCGCCCGCGTTCAGGCGTCCGGTGCCGCGGCGCCGGCGATGGTCGGCCGAAGGCGGCGGGCGAACACGATATTGTCGGCGCCGTCGGCGGAGAAGTCCCGTATCCGGCCGCCGGCCTGAGAGCCCTCGCGCAGGTAGAAGCGCCGGGCGCGCGCGGTGGCCGGCAGGGCGCTGGTCTCGATCACGAGCAGCCGCGCGCCGGCGGCCTCGGCGATCGACTCGATGTCGCGCAGCAGTGCCGTTCCGACGCCCTCGCCGTGCGCGCGTGGGTCCACCCCGATCCACCACAGGTTCCAGATGTCGGGGGCGTGTGGATCCGGTGCCGCGTAGGCCCAGCCGGCGGCGGCGGCCGGCGGGGCGGCGCGCCACACGCGCACGCGATGGGAAGGATCGAGCTCTCCGGCGTGCAGGGCATCCAGGATGCCGCCGAGCAAGGCGTCGGCGGCTTCCAGGTCGAACAGGCCGGTGCCGACAGCGATGGCGAGCAGGCGGCTGCGCTCGTCGCGCTGCGGATCGTGAAGCATGCTGGGTTTCCTGGGCGGTGGCCGGGTTCAGGGGCCGATGGAGGAGGGGGGTGGGGGCTGGGCGCCGTCCGCGGTCGGAGTCGGGGGGCCCTGCCGCGTCGTCCGTGCCGCGCTGGATCAGGGCCGACGCAGCGGACGTCCGGTCTCGCCGGCCGACATCGCCTCGACCGCGGCGCGCACCAGGCGCAGCGGCACGCGGGTGCGGTAGTCGGGATTGGCGTAGGCGAACTGGACCAGGCCCTGCGCATCGATCAGGAACACCGCCGGCACGGGCAGGATGTGGTGGGTCTGGCCGCCGCTGGCCTGTTCCAGGTCGATGCCGTACGCGCGGTACTTCGCGCGCGTGTCCGCGTCGACCCGGAAGCCGATGCCGAAGGCGCGGGTGAGTTCGGCGCGACGGTCCGAGACCAGGGTGTACTCGAGTGGCGTCGCATCGAGGCTGCGGCGCAGCGACTCCGGCGAATCGGGCGAGACGGCGACCAGCTGGATGCCGGCGGCCGCGAGGTCGGGAACCAGGTGGCGCAGTTCGGCCAGCTGCAGGCTGCAGTAGGGGCACCAGCCGCCGCGATAGAACACCCGCAGGGCCGGGCGACCGTCGAGCACCGTCGACAGGCGCGTGGCCTCGCCGGCGACGGATTCCAGCGCCGCGTCCGGGGCGGCGACGCCGGCGGGCGGCAGGCGGATGGCTTCGGGTCCTGCAGCCGGTTCATTCGCGAACAGCAGGGGTGATGCGATGAGCAGCAGGACAGTCAGCAGGAGGCGGGCGCGCATGGTGGTCTCGATGGCGTGGAGGTGGCCGGGAGAGTCTGCAGCGGGGCTGATGATTCGCCCGGATGCGTTGGCGGGTCCGACTCGCGTCCCCGACGGGCCTGCGGCAGACTGGCTCAATGCCAAGCCCGGACCGTCTCATCCAGACCGTCGCCGCCGTGATCCGCGATGCCGCCGGTCGCGTGCTGCTGGTGCGCAAGCGCGGTTCCGGCATCCTGATCCAGCCTGGCGGCAAGCGCGATGCGGGCGAGTCCTCGCTCGATACGCTCGCGCGCGAGCTGGCCGAGGAACTCGGCGTGCGCCTGCGTGCGGAGTCGGCGCGGCGACTGGGCGAGTTCGAGGACGTGGCGGTGCACGAGCCCGGACTGCGGGTGCGGGCCGAGGTGTTCGAGGTGGAGATCGAGGGCGAGCCCTCAGCCCAGGCCGAGATCGCCGAACTCGTCTGGGTCGATCCCGCGGCGCCCGGCGCGCACGCGATTGCGCCCCTTTCCCGCGACCGGATCCTGCCGCGCCTGATGCCGGGCGCGACCGGCGTTTCGGGATGAGCACTGGCTGAATGCCGCCGCCCGGCGCGTGGCGCGCCGACGCCCGGCTTGGCGCATGGGCGGAGTACGGACGTGTCGTGCGCTGACGCGTTCGCCCCGTCCATCCCAGCCAGGAGCACCCGCATGAACCTCAAGGATCGCCACGACCTCACCCTGTCCGGCACCGATGCCGCCGCCGTCCAGGCCTTCGACGCTGCCGCCCGCCAGTTCCTGCTCTACCGCGGCGATCCGGTCGCCACCCTGGGTCCTGCCCTGGCGACCCGCCCGGACTTCGTGATGGGCCAGGTGCTGATGGCCTACCTGCACCTGCTCGGCACCGAGCCGGGCGGCATCGAGGTCGCCCGCGCCGCGCTGGCGCAGGCGCAGGACGCGCCCGCCACCGCGCGCGAACGCGGACACCTGGAGGCTGCTCGGCACATGGTCGAGGGCCAATGGCAGGCGGCCTCGCGCGTGCTGGAGGACATCGCCATCGCCTGGCCGCGTGACCTGCTCGCGCTGCAGGCCGGTCACATTGTCGACTTCCTGCGCGGCGATTCGCGCATGCTGCGCGACCACATCGCGCGCGCGCTGCCGGCCTGGTCGCCGTCCATGCCCGACTACCACGGAGTGCTCGGACTGCTCGCGTTCGGACTGGAGGAATGCGGCCACTACGCCGCGGCCGAGGCGGCGGGACGCGAGGCGGTCGAGCGCGAGCCGGGCGACGCCTGGGCGGTGCATGCGGTGGCGCACGTGATGGAGATGCAGGACCGCCGCCGCGACGGCATCGACTGGCTGCGCGCGAGCGAGGCGCACTGGGCGCCGGACAACTTCTTCGCGGTGCACACCTGGTGGCACCTGGCCCTGTACCACCTCGGCCGGGACGAGGTCGACGCCGCGCTCGCGCTGTTCGACGGGCCGGTGCACGGCGCGCGCTCGGGCCTGGCGCTGGACCTGGTCGACGCCTCGGCCCTGCTCTGGCGCCTGATGCTGCGCGGGATCGACCTGGGCGAGCGCTGGCAGAGCGTGGCCGAGGCCTGGCTGCCGCTGGCTTCGGCCGGCAACTACGCCTTCAACGATGTGCACGCGCTGATGGCCTTCGCCAGCGCGGGGCGCGAGGACGCGGTGCAGGCGGTGCTGGAAGCTCAGGAGCGTGCCCTGCGCGGAAGCGGCGACAACGCCGGCTTCGTGCATGAGGTCGGCGCCCCGCTGGGGCAGGCCGTGCTCGATTTCGCGCAGGGCGACTACGCGCGCTGCGTCGAGCGCCTGCGCGCGGTGCGCCCGGTGGCGCAGCGCTTCGGCGGCAGCCACGCGCAGCGCGATCTGGTCGATCTGACCCTGATCGAGGCCGCGCGCCGCGCCGGCCGCAGCCAGCTCGAGGCCGCGCTGCGCGCCGAGCGCGCCGAGGCGCGGGGTGCGCGCCGCCTCGCCTGGGAGGGCGGCGCCGGTCGCGGAGCGGCCCTGCGCGCGGCGGCCTGATCAGTTCGGCCGCAGGCGGAAGCGCTCGCGGTAGTCGGCCGGAGTGAGCGTGGTGGCGCGCTTGAACAGCTTGCGGAAGCTGGAGACGTCGCTGTAGCCGCAGCGTTCAACCACTTCGTCGAGGCTGAGCTGGGTGGTTTCCAGCAGGGCCTTGGCGCGCTCCACCCGCAGGTGCTGCAGGTGCTCCAGCGGGGCGCAGCCGTGGTGCTCACGGAAGTGGCGCTGCAGGCTGCGCTCGCTGGTGCCGCAGTGCTCGGCCAGCTCGGTCATGCTGAGCGGCCGGTGCAGTTCGCGCAGCAGGAAGGATTCGGCCTTCTCGCACAGCGAGTTGCGTGGCCGCTCGCGCAGGGCCATGGAGATGTAGGGGGCCTGGCTCTGGCGCTCGGGCGAGAGCAGCAGCATGCGCGCGGTGAGCTGGGACAGGGCCGGATCGACCCGGCGCCCGATCTCGCGCAGGACGAACTCCAGCACCGCAGCCGAGGCGCCGGCGGTGGCGACGGGGCCGTCCTCGACCACGGTGCGCTCGATCTCCAGCCGCGCGCGCGGGAAGCGCTCGCGGAAGGCGCCGTCCAGCCACCAGGACGTGGTCGCGGCGCGGCCGTCGAGCAGGCCGGCGTCGCCGAGCAGGAAGGCGCTGCAGCAGGACGAGGCGATGCGCACGCCGCGCGCGTGCATGGCGCGGACCAGTTCGATCTCGGGACCGTAGCCGTCGAGCCGGCGCAGCAGGTCGCCGACGCCTTCGTGCATGAAGCCGGGCACGATCAGCAGGTCGGGATCGTTGCCGCCCGAGCGCACGCCGTCCAGGCGCAGGCCGCCGGCGGCAGCCAGGCTGGTCTGGCCGCGCGCGCCGATCAACTGCACGCCAAGGCCCGGAGCCTGGCCCGGGGCGCGCAGCTGGGACAGCTTCTGCGCGACCTGGACCAGGTCGAAGGTGCCGGCGATGCTGGCCAGCATCGCGCCATCGAGCGCGAGCAGGCCGATGCGCAGGGCGGGCGCGGACTCACTCATGCACCAGCACCGCGCCGGTCTGGGCGACCAGCAGCTGCAGCACCGCGTTCGGCACGCCGTAGGCCTGGCGGCTGGCGTCCTGCAGGGCGGGGTGGTCGCAGGGACGCAGGGCGATGCGGGCGGCCTGGCCCAGGCCGAGGCGGGTGGCCGAGGGCGCCACCAGTTCCGGCAGGCCCTGGGCGTCGCGACCGATCAGCCACAGGCCGGCGGCGGGCAGGGCGGTGTGCGGGCAGTCGGCGCCGCTGCGCAGTTCGACGTCCTGGCCGTCGAGCGGCGCCAGGCGCCAGACCTGTTCGGCCGGCTGCAGGGCGGCGGTGTACTGGCTGCCGGCCTGGAACACGGC
>JANJTY010000201.1 GCA_024710865.1 Lysobacteraceae bacterium
CTGTTCCTGGCCTGGGCCCTGGGCGAGGACACCGCCCAGGCCTTCCTGCTGTCCTTCCTGATCTCCGCCGCGGCGGGCGCCGCGATGTGGTTTCCGGCGCGCCGCATCGTGTACGACATGCGCCTGCGCGACGGCTTTCTGATCGTGACCGGCGTCTGGGTGGTGTCCAGCCTGGTGGCGGCGCTGCCCTTCATGCTGGCGCCGCCGAACCTGAGCTTTTCGCGCGCCATGTTCGAGGCCGTCTCCGGCCTGACCACCACCGGCGCCACCCTGATCGTCGGCTTGGATGCCCTGCCCAAGAGCGTGCTGCTGTACCGCCAGCTGCTGCAGTTCGTCGGCGGCATGGGCATCGTGGTGCTGGCGGTGGCGATCCTGCCCATGCTGCGCGTCGGCGGCATGCAGCTGTTCCGCGCCGAGAGCACGGCGAAGGATTCCAAGCTGACCCCGCGCATCGCCGAGACCGCCAAGGTGCTGTGGCTGGTGTACCTGGGCCTCACCGTGCTCTGCGGCATCGCCTACTGGCTCGCCGGCATGAGCCTGTTCGATGCGGTCTGCCACGCCCTGAGCACGGTCTCGACCGCGGGCTTCTCGACCCACGATGCCAGCTTCGCCCACTGGGACTCGCCCCTGATCGAGTCCATCGCGATCGTGTTCATGCTCGCCGGCGGCGTCAACTACGGCCTGCACTTCCTCGCATGGCGGCGGGCCTCCATCGCGCCCTACCAGGCCGATGCCGAGCTGCGCGCCTTCCTCTGGATCGTGGCCGGGGCCACCCTGCTCGTCGCCGTGGTGCTGATGTTCGGCGACGCGCACGAAGACCTCGCGACGGCGGTCCGGCACTCCGCCTTCCAGGTCGTGTCCTCGATCACCACCACCGGCTTCGGCACCGAGAACTTCAGCCAGTGGCACGGCATCGGTCCGCTGTTGATCGTCATGCTGAGCTTCATTGGCGCCAGCTCCGGGTCGACCTCCGGCGGCATGAAGGTGGCGCGCATCGTGATGGTGGTGAACCAGGGCCTGCGCGAGGTCAGGCAGCTGGTGCATCCCAAGGCGCAGTTCCTGATCAAGATCGGCGACCGCCGCGTGTCCGAGAGCGTGGTGCTCTCGGTCGGCGGCTTCTGCACCCTGTACGTGCTGGTCTACGTCGTCATCGCCTTCGCCTATGCGGCGGTCGGGATGGACTACGTGAGCGCCTTCGGCGCCACGGCCGCCACGCTCAACAACCTCGGTCCCGGGCTGGGGATGGTGGCGTCCAATTTCGCGGAGGCCAACACCGCCTCGGTCTGGATCGGCAGCTTCGCCATGGTGCTGGGGCGGCTGGAGGTCTTCACCGTGCTGGTGCTGCTGACCCCGGCGTTCTGGCGGGAGTAGCGCTCTCGACCAGCCGGCAGAGGCGCGCGTAGAGCGCGCGCGCCTCGCGCTCGGGCAAGTGGCGGATGTGGATGCGGTGGCCGAACGGGTTGGCGCCGGCGGTGTCGACCGCCACGGTGGCCATGCGCCAGCGACGGTCGAAGGCGTTCTGCAGCAGCTGCACGCCCTGCAGGCGGCGGATCTCGACCAGCGACCAGCGCCGGTCCAGCCAGCCCGAGCGCCAGGCCAGCACCTGCCCGTCCTCGTACCAGCCGGCGAAGCGGCCGCGGCCGCGCGCCGAGGCCACGATCAGCGGCACCAGCACCAGGCCCAGCCAGGCCCAGCGCCCGGCGGGGCCGATCGCCAGCGCCGCGCAGACGGCGAGCAGCAGGAGCAGGGGCGGCTTGACCAGGCGACGCCAGGCATCCGGGTGCACCGGGCGCCAGCGCAGCGTCGGCCAGCGCGCCTGCGGCAGCAGGCGGCGCAGCAGGTCCTCTGCCTGCGCCGGCGTACCGACCGGCAGCAGGTGCGAGAGGCCGCGCTCGCTCTGGTTGGCGGCCTGCATCACCGCGGTCTCGACCTTGAGCGATTGGCGTCCGAACGCACGGTGCAGCCAGGTCTCGCTCACCGTCCAGTGCTGGATGCGGCGCTTGAGGGCGCTGGCGCGAATGCGCGTGAGCAGGCCGCTCTCGACCCGCAGCCGATCTCCGCCATCGTCGAGGCGGAAGCCATGGAACTGCAGGAAGGCCATCAGGATCGAGAACAGGCGCAGCAGGACGACAAACAGCACCAGCAGCACGACGGCGCCCAGCAGCCACTGCAGTGGCCCTGCCATGCGGCTGGAGGCTTCACCGATCAGCGCTTCCACCAGGTTCGCCAGGCTGCGCGCGAAGCCGTCCGGCCGCGCCTGGCTGAGCAGACCGAAGGCGCCCGCGACGACCACGAGGCCGCGGTTGGAGATCAGCCCGAGGCGAACGATCTCGCCCGAGCCAAGCGTCACCAGGGGGGTCTCGGCCTCGCCCTCCGCCGCGGCGGCTGCGGTATCGCCGCGCTGCTCGCGGATCAGGCGCTCCAGGGCGGCGGCCTGGGCCAGCGAGAGCACGCGCATGGTGGCTTCGGGCGTGACGCCGGCGGCGGACTCGAGCTGCACCTCGGCGACGCCGAAGGCGCGATGCAGGACGTTGCGGTGCAGGGAGACGTTCTGGATGCGCGCCAGCGGCACATGACGGGCGTTGCGGCTGATGATGCCTTCGCGGATGACGAGCTCGGTGCCGATCACCGCGTAGCGGTAGCTCAGGTAGCGCACGAAGGCAATGCCAGCCAGCACCAGCGCGCCGGCGGCGCCGACGAACTGCCAGCCGTCCTCTTCGCCGCGCCCGAAGAACAGCAGCACGATCAGGGGCAGGGCGAATTCGCGCAGGCTGGTGAGCAGCACGAACAGCCAGGACATCGGGTGCAGGCGCCGCCAGTCGGCGGCCGGTTCAGACCGTGTCGTCGTCATGGCTGACCAGGGCATCGCGCAGCTGCTGGGCGCGCTCGGCATCGAGGCCGCCGATGTCGATCGAGGCCAGGCGGGTGCCGGCGGTGTAGAGCTTGAGCGTGGCCAGGCCAAGCCAGCGCTCGATCGGGCCGCGGTTGATGTCGGTGTGTTGGATGCGCGAGCGCGGAACGAAGGTCTCGCTGCGGAACCACACGCCCTTGCGGATCGCGATGCCGCGGCCGTCGAGGCGCACGCCCGCCAGGCGCCAGCGCAGGCCGCCATGCCACCAGCCGAAGCCGGCCAGCAGCAGGATCACGAGGGCGTAGAGGCCGATCGCCGGCAGGGTTTCCAGGCCGACGTGGTCGATGAGGCGCAGGGCCGGAACCATCAGGGGCAGGCCGATCACGCCGAAGATCAGCATGCCGCCCAGGCGCATGCCGAGCCGGGCAGCGGGCGCGAGCGATTCGAAGTCCTCGGTCACGTAAGGGTCGGAGGCGGCTTGCAGGGGTGCATGGGCTTCATCCATAGAACTTCGGTTCCGACTTCGAGGGGCGGCGCTTGAAGCGCCGATAGCTCCATTGGTACTGCACCGGCGACAGCGCCACGCAGGCCTCCACGCCGCGGTTCATCCCGGCCACGGCGGCGTCCACGTCCTCAGCGTGCAGCTCCGCCGGGGCCGGCAGGAAGTGCAGGTCGTAACCCTGGTTGTCGCCGCGACGCAGCACGCAGGCGTAGATCACCGCGGCACCGGTGCGACGGGCGAGGCGCGGCAGCAGGCTCATGCTCAGTGCCGGTATGCCGAAGAAGGGCGCAAACACGCCCTCGCCGGCCTTGGGTTGTTGATCGGGCAGGATGCCGAGCGCCTTGCCCGCCGTCAGCCAACGCACCATCGCGCGCACGCCGCCGGCATCGGCCCGGATCTGTGCGCAGGCGGCCTGGCTGCGGCCGCGCTGCAGCAGCGGCTCCAGCCAGGCCTGGCGCGGCGGCCGGTACACGACGGCCATCGGCAGATGCGCCGCCAGCCACTGCGAGAGCAGTTCCCAGCTGCCGATATGCGGCGCCGCAATGACCACCCCCCGGCCCGTCTGCAGCGCAGCCTCGACGAGCTCGCGTCCCTGCACCGCCCGCACCCGGGCGAGGTTTTCCGCCGCCGGCCGACTCCACCAGCGCGCCATCTCGGCCAGGGTGCGCCCGTATTCGCGCAGGCTGGACCGCGCCAGCGCACGGGCCTGTTCCGCCGACAGGGCCGGATAGCAGCGCGAGACGTTGCGCAGCGCCACGCGGCGCTGCGGCAGCCGCAGG
>JANJTY010000208.1 GCA_024710865.1 Lysobacteraceae bacterium
GAGGATCTGGCCCAGGCCGGCATCGATCCGCAGTGCCCAGCCCTGCAGGCTTCGACCCGGCAGCACATCGGTCCCCTGCGCGCACGCGCCGAAACCGCGTTCAACGCCTTCCTGGACCGGGTCGGGCGGCCGCAGAAGCGGATCGTGCTGCCCTCACGTTAGACAACGGGCCGCGTCCCTGTCGGCTGCCGATCCCGTTCCTGATCTGCAGCAGCACGTGAAAAAGAACGCTCACAGCGCTGATCCATAACGCCTGTGTCAGTCGCTCCGGCTGGTTCGCCCCGGCCTGAATACGTA
Source organism: Lysobacteraceae bacterium (assembly GCA_024710865.1). Classification (GTDB taxonomy): domain Bacteria; phylum Pseudomonadota; class Gammaproteobacteria; order Xanthomonadales; family Xanthomonadaceae; genus JANJTY01. The sequence goes on from JANJTY010000208.1 coordinate 298, forward strand.
TCCATACGCCTGCGACTTGACGCGCCGCAACATCTCCGGGACAGTGGAGCTGCGCACAGGGATGGTGCATTCCCTTCCACCAGACTGCGGGGTAGCGGTGGCATGAGCGAGGTGCGACAACCCGGGCTGTACGACCCGGCCTTCGAACGCGACAGCTGCGGTTTCGGGTTGATCGCGCAGCTCGACGACACGCCCAGCCGCGCGCTGGTCGAGGCCGCGCTGGATGCCCTGCGCTGCATGACCCATCGTGGTGCGGTCGGCGCCGACGGCAAGACCGGCGACGGCTGCGGGCTGCTGCTGCGCCGCCCGACCGCCCTGATCACCGCGCTCGCGGCCGAAGCCGGCCTGCATCCGGGCGGCACGGTCGCCGCTGGCCTCGTCTTCCTGCCGGATGAAGACGCCGCCGCCAGCGAATGCCGCGCAACGCTGCGCGAATGCCTGGAAGCGCAGTCCCTGCCCGCGCCGGTCTGGCGCGTGGTGCCAACCCGACCCGACACGCTGGGCGCCGAGGCCCTGCGCGCGATGCCGCGGATCGAGCAGGCCTTCGTGGTGGCGCCGCCCTGGATGGCCGAGGCGGCGTTCGAGCGCGCCCTGTTCCTGGCCCGGCGCAAGGCCGAAGCGCGGCTGGCCGCACATGCCGATTTCTACGTGGTCACGCTCTCGGCCCACAGCCTGGGCTACAAGGCCATGACCACGCCCGCCGGCCTGGCCGAGTTCTACCCCGATCTTTCCCATCCGCAGATCGCCGCCAGCTGCGCGGTGTTCCACCAGCGTTTTTCCACCAACACGCGCCCGCGCTGGCCGCTGGCCCAGCCCTTCCGCCTGCTGGCGCACAACGGCGAGATCAACTCGATCCGCGGCAACCGCAGCTGGGCGCAGGCGCGCGGTTCCACCCTGCGCTCGCCCCTGGTCGATTTCCGCGAACTGCAGCCGCTGGTCTCGCTCAGCGGCTCGGACTCGCAGTCGCTCGACAACATGCTGGAGGTGCTGCTGGTCGGCGGCATGGACCTGCTGCAGGCCCTGCGCGTGCTGATCCCGCCGGCCTGGCAGGCGGTCGACACCATGGACCCCGACCTGCGCGCCTTCTACGAATACTTCGCCCTGCACATGGAGCCCTGGGACGGGCCGGCGGGCCTGGTGATGCACGACGGCCGTTACGCCGCCTGCGCGCTCGACCGCAACGGCCTGCGCCCCTCGCGCTGGCTGCTGACCCGCGACCGTCACCTGGTGATCGGCTCGGAGACCGGCATCTACGCCGTCGAGCCCGGCGATGTGGTCGCCAAGGGCCGGCTCGGGCCGGGCCAGATGCTGGCGGTCGACTTCGAGCGTGGCGAGCTGCTCGACAACTCGGCCATCGATGCGATCAACAAGGCGCGCGCGCCCTTCAAGCGCTGGCTCAAGCAGGGCGCCGAGCTGCTGGAGAGCGACCTGATCGATCCGCAGCTGGCGGCCGAGCCGATGCCGCTGGACGAGCTCTACCGCTTCGAGAAGCTGTTCGGCGTCACCCGCGAGGAGCGCGAACAGGTGCTGCGCGTGCTGGCCGAAACGCAGGAGGAGGCCACCGGCTCGATGGGTGACGACACGCCGCTGCCGGCCCTGTCGGACCGCGTGCGCTCGCTCTACGACAGCTTCCGCCAGGCCTTCGCCCAGGTCACCAACCCGCCGATCGACCCGATCCGCGAGCGCCTGGTGATGAGCCTGCACACCCAGATCGCGCGCGAGAGCAACATCTTCGAGCTGCGCCCCGAGTACGCGCGCCAGATCGAGCTGAACTCGCCGATCCTGTCGCAGCGCAAGTTCCTCAAGCTGATCGAGCTGCAGGAGGCCGACGGCCGCCCGGCCGAGATCATCGACCTGCACTACCGGGAAAGCGAAGGCCTGGCCGCCGCGCTGGATCGCCTCTGCGCCCAGGCCGAGGCCGCCATCGGCCGCGGCGCCCTGCTGCTGGTGCTGAGCGACCGCCAGCCACGCGAAGGCCATCTGCCGGTGCACGCCCTGCTCGCCACCGGCGCCGTGCACCAGCACCTGGTGAAGGTGGGCCTGCGCTCGGCCTGCAACCTGGCGGTGGAAACCGGCACCGCGCGCGACCCGCACCACTTCGCCTGCCTGATCGGCTATGGCGCCACCGTGGTCTATCCCTACCTCGCCTACCAGTGCCTCTACGCCATGCTCGCGCACGGCGAAATCGCCGAGGTCGAGGCGCGGCGCGAGCTGGGCCGCAACTACCGGCGCGGCATCCGCAAGGGCCTGTTCAAGATCATGTCCAAGATGGGCATCAGCTCGATCGCCAGCTACCGCGGCGCGCAGCTGTTCGAGATCGTCGGCCTGGCGCCCGAGGTGGTGTCGCGCTGCTTCGAGGGCACGCCCTCGCGCATCGGCGGCCTGGGCCTGGCCGACATCGAGGCCGACCAGCGCGAGCTGGCCCGGCGCGCCTTCGATCCGACCGTGGGCATCGAGCACAACGGTCTGTTCCGCTACGTGCACGACGGCGAGCGCCACGCCTACAACCCGGATGCCATCGCGACCCTGCAGCAGGCCGTCGGCAGCGGCGAGCGCGCCGACTGGGACGCCTTCGCCCGCACCGTCAACGAGCGCGCCCCGCTGGCCTTGCGCGACCTGCTGGAGCCACAGCCGCTCGGCCCGCCGCTGCCGCTGGAGGAGGTTGAACCGCTCGAAGCCATCCTCAAGCGCTTCGACTCGGCCGGCATGAGCCTGGGCGCGCTCAGCCCCGAGGCGCACGAAGCGCTCGCCATCGCCATGAATCGCCTCGGCGCGCGCTCGAACTCGGGCGAAGGCGGCGAGGATCCGCTGCGCTACGGCACCGAGAAGCGCAGCAAGATCAAGCAGGTCGCCTCGGGCCGCTTCGGCGTCACGCCCAGTTACCTCGCCAGCGCCGAGGTTTTGCAGATCAAGATCGCGCAGGGCGCCAAGCCCGGCGAAGGCGGCCAGCTGCCCGGCCACAAGGTCAACGAGCTGATCGCGCGCCTGCGCTACGCGCGCCCCGGCGTGGGCCTGATCTCACCGCCGCCGCACCACGACATCTATTCGTTCGAGGACCTGGCCCAGCTGATCTATGACCTGAAGCAGGTCAATCCGCGCGCCCTGGTCTCGGTGAAACTGGTGGCGCACGCCGGCATCGGCACCATCGCCGCCGGCGTGGTCAAGGCCGGCGCGGACCTGATCACCGTCTCCGGCCACGACGGCGGCACCGGCGCCAGCCCGCTCACCTCGATCCGCTATGCCGGCGTGCCCTGGGAGCTGGGCCTGTCCGAGGTGCACCAGACCCTGGCCCTGAACGGCCTGCGCGGCCAGGTCATCCTGCAGACCGACGGCGGGCTCAAGACCGGCCTCGACGTGATCAAGGCCGCCATGCTCGGCGCCGACAGCTTCGGCTTCGGCACCGCGCCGATGGTGGCCCTGGGCTGCAAGTACCTGCGCATCTGTCACTTGAACAACTGCGCCACCGGCGTCGCCACCCAGCACGCCAAGCTGCGCCAGCTGCACTTCAAGGGCCTGCCCGAGCGGGTCATGGCCTACTTCCGCTTCGTCGCCGAGGAAACCCGCGAACGCCTGGCCGCGCTCGGCGCGCGCTCGCTGGCCGAGCTGATCGCGCAGGGGCAGCGCCTAGCGCCGCGAACGGATCTGGAAGGCCGGCTGCGCCAGGTCGATCTCTCCGGCCTGCTGGCGGTGCGACCGGTGGCGAGCGAGAAGCCCGCCGCGCGCGCCGCTGCTGGCAGCGGCGCGGGACTGGCCGAACGTCTTGATGAGGCCTGCAAGCCGGCCATCGAGGCCGGCCGCGCGGTGGAGCATTCCGACCGCATCCGCAACACCGACCGCAGCATCGGTGCGCGCCTCTCGGGCCGCGTGGCGCGGCTGCACGGCAACCATGGCATGGCCGACGCCCCGCTGCACCTGCGCTTCAATGGGACCGCAGGGCAGAGCTTCGGCGCGTTCA
>JANJTY010000217.1 GCA_024710865.1 Lysobacteraceae bacterium
GGCGCCGTGGTGCTGGCCATGGGCGGCATCAACGGCGGGCATGAACAGTGCCGCGCCAACTGGCCGAAGCATCGCCCGATGCCGACGCGCATGCTCAACGGCGCGCATCCCTTTGCGGACGGCCGCCTGCACCATCTCGTCGCGGACGACTTCGGCGGCCAGATCGTCAACGCCGGCGAGATGTGGAACTACGCCGCCGGCTTTCCGCATCCCTTCCCGCATTTCGAGGGACACGGGCTCTCGACCATCCCCTGCAAGTCGGCGCTGTGGCTGGACCACCGCGGCGAGCGCATCGGCCCCGAGCCGCTGGTGACCGGCTTCGACACCCACTGGCTCTGCCAGCGCGTGGCCGAGCAGGACAAACCCTGGACCTGGCACCTGTTGAACTGGCGCATCGCCGCCAAGGAGTTCGCCATCTCCGGCGCCGAACACAACCTCCGCATCCGCGACAAGCAGTTCGGCCGCTTCCTGTTCGAGACCCTGTTCGGCAACCACCGCCTGGTGCGGCAGATGCAGCGCGAGAGCGCCGATTTCCTGGTCGACGATTCGCTGGCGGGACTGGCGGAGAAGATGAACGCGCTGACCTGCTCGCACGACATCGCCCCCGCGCGCCTGCAGGCCACGGTGGACGCCTTCGACGCCCACTTCGGTCCGGGCCGCGATCCGACCACCGACGAGCAGGTCCGCCGCATCCTGCACGCGCGCCAGTGGCGCCCCGACCGCCTGCGCACCTGCAAGCCCGCACCCCTGCAGCAGCCAGGCGCCGGGCCTTTCATCGCCATCCGCGTGCAGCTGATCACGCGCAAGAGCCTGGGCGGTTTGCGCACCGATCTGGCCTCGCGCGTGCTCGATGCGAACGATGCGCCGATTCCCGGCCTGTACTGCGTCGGCGAAGCCGCGGGCTTCGGCGGCGGCGGCTCGAACGGCAAGCGCTCGCTGGAAGGCACCTTCCTGCCGGGCTGCATCCTGACCGCCCGCGCCGCGGCGCGTTCGCTGCGCGCCGGCGGCTGAACCGGATGGTCCGCATGATCATGCCCTGCCCCGTCACCACCGCCGACTACCGCGAACGGGCCCGCCGCCGCCTGCCGCGTTTCCTGTTCGACTACGTCGACGGCGGCGCGGGCGAGGAGACGACGCTCGCGGCGAATGCACGCGACTGGTCGCGGCTGAACCTGCGCCAGCGCGTGCTGGTGGATGTCGAGGGCGTCGATACCGCGTCCACGCTGGCGGGCGAATCCGTCAGCCTGCCGCTGGCGCTGGCGCCCATCGGCCTGGGCGGGCTGATGGCGCGGCGCGGCGAAACACAGGCGGTGCGTGCGGCGAATGCGGCCAGGATCCCGTTCACCCTGTCCACGGTGGGCATCTGCAGCCTGGAGGAAGTCGCCGCCGCGGCGCAGGCGCCGTTCTGGTTCCAGCTCTACTGGCTGCGCGACCGCGGCATCGTGCAGGCACTTCTGGAACGCGCCTGGGCCGTCGGCTGCCGCACGCTGGTGTTCACCATCGACCTGCCGGTGCCTGGCATGCGTCACCGCGACCCGCGCAACGGCATGTCCCTGTCTGGCCTGCGGCCCAAGCTGCTGAAGATTTCGCAGATCCTTTCGCGGCCGGGCTGGATCTGGAACGTCGCCCTGCGCGGCAAGCCGATGCTGTTCGGCAACCTGCATGCGCGGGTTCCCGCCGCGCGCGACCTCAATGCCTTCCGCGCCTTCATCGACGCCCAGTTCGACCCGCGCGTGACCTGGATGGATATCGACTGGCTGCGCGCGCGCTGGCAGGGGCGGATCCTGCTCAAGGGCATCCTGGATGCGGAGGATGCGCGTGCCGCGGCGCAAAGGGGTGCCGATGGCCTGATCGTGTCCAACCACGGCGGGCGCCAGCTGGATGGCGCGGCCTCCACCGCCAGCCGGCTGCCCGCCATCGTCGAGGCCGTGGGCGGCAAGACCAAGGTCCTGGTCGATGGCGGCCTGCGCAGCGGCGTCGACCTGTTCCGCGCCCTGGCCCTGGGCGCGCACGGCGCGCTGATCGGCCGGCCCTGGGTCTATGCCCTGGCCGGCGCCGGCGAGCGGGGCCTGCGCGAGCTGCTCGCCACCTGGCAGAAGGAACTCGCCACCACCATGGCCCTGACTGGCGTCACGCGCGTGGACGACATCGGCCCGCAGCACCTCGAGGCATCAGAGCGCCTGTAGGAGGGGCTTCAGCCCCGACCCTGTCCGCAATGCCGAAGAAGTGCCTCTGGTCGCGGCTGAAGCCGCTCCTACGCAGGCGCTGCGATGTTCAGTGCCGCGCGACATGCATCCCCGGTACGTCGCGACTACGATAGCCGGAGCCATCCACCCGCCTGCGCAAACGCAGGTCATCGCGAGAATCCCATGCCCAACGGCGCCCAAGCCCTGATGCGGACCCTGGCCGATGCCGGCATCGAGGTCTGCTTCACCAATCCCGGCACCAGCGAGATGCACTTCGTCGCGGCGCTGGACGACGAGCCGCGCCTGCGTGCGGTGCTGGCCCTGTTCGAGGGCGTGGCCACCGGCGCGGCCGATGGCTATGCGCGCATGGCGGACAAGCCCGCGGCCACCCTGCTGCACCTGGGCTGCGGCCTGGGCAATGGCCTGGCCAACCTGCACTACGCGCGCAAGGGCAAGGTGCCGATCCTCAACATCGTCGGCGACCACGCCACCTACCACATGCCGCTCGATGCGCAGCTGCAGAGCGACATCGAAACCGTGGCGCGCAACGTCTCGCCCGGCTTCGTGCGGACCTCGATGCGCACCGGGGATCTCTGCCGCGACGCGGTCGATGCCATCGCCGCCGCGCGCGGCCTGCCGGGGCAGGTCGCCACCCTGATCCTGCCGGCGGACGTGAGCTGGGGCGAGGGCGGCGTGCCCTGCGCACCGCCGCTGCCGCTGCAGCCGCCCGCGGCCGACGCGGCGGTCGTTGCCAGCATCGCCGAGCTGCTGCGCAAGGGCGGCAGGACCGCGCTGCTGCTCGGCGGCCGCGCCCTGCGCGAGCCGGCCCTGCTCGCCGCCGCGCGCATCGCCGCGCAGTGCGGCGCCAAGCTCTTTGCCGAAGTGTTCCCGACCCGGCTCGAACGCGGCGCCGGCCTGCCGCCCATCGAACGCATCGCCTACCTCGCCGAACTGGCCGGCGTGCAGCTGGCCGGCTTCGAGCACCTGGTGCTGGTCGATGCCAAGCCGCCCGTATCCTTCTTCGCCTACCCGGGCAAGCCGAGCGAGCTCGTGCCGGCTGGCTGCGCGGTACATACGCTGTGCACGCCCGCGCAGGACGCCGCGGCCAGCCTCGACGCCCTGGCGCGTGCGCTGGGCGCAGACGCGGTCCAGCCCTCGCTTCAGCCGGCCTCGCGGCCCGGACGCCCGCGCGGGCGGCTCACGGCCGAGAAGGTCTGCAAGGCGGTCGGTCACCTGCTGCCGCAGAACGCCATCGTGGTGGACGAGGCCATCACCTCCGGCCTGATGCTGCCGATGATGACCGCGGGCTGCCCGCGCCACGACCTGATCACCCTCACCGGCGGCGCCATCGGTCAGGGTCTGCCGAGCGCCATCGGCGCGGCCATCGCCTGCCCGGATCGCCCGGTGATCGCCCTGATCGGCGACGGCACCGCGATGTACACCATCCAGGCCCTGTGGACGATGGCGCGCGAGAAGCTCGACGTCACCGCGGTGATCTTCAACAACGCGTCCTATTCGGTGCTGAACGTCGAGTTGGAGCGTGTCGGCGCCGAGCGCATCGGCTCGAAGGCGCGTTCGCAACTCGACATCGACGGCCCTCGCCTCGACTTCGCCCGGCTGGCGCAGGGCATGGGTGTGCATGCGGTCCACGCCGAGACCGCGGAGGAGTTCTGTCGCGCCTTCGAGTACGCCCTGACGCATCCGGGGCCGCACCTGATCGATGCGCGCGTGCCTGAATCGCTGAGTGGCGCCAAGCGCCGCGCGCTGCCCTGGCTGCTGCGCGCGCTGCCCAGGATGCCCGCGCCGCTGGCGCGCGCGCTCAAGAAGAAGCTGGCGCCCTGAGTTTTCCCCTCGGCGCGCGGCGCCGCGCGCTCAGCGCCGCGCCGAATGCCGCGTGATGCGAACGCCGACCGACTGGCAGGCGAGCGCCTCGGCCGCACGCGGCTTTTCGATCGTCAGGGTGATGTGGCTGGGCGCAAAGCGCTTCTGCAGGAAGGCGCAGCAGGCCTCGCCCAGCGCGTCCAGCAGCAGGTCGTCGCGCGTGCTGGCGAAGAGCTGCAGCTCGGCCACCACATCGGCCGGTTCGATCGCATCGCCGATGTCGTCCAGGGATGCCGAGCGGCGGTGCTCGAACCCCAGCTCGATCGAGAACAGCAGCGGCTGCGGCTGCTTCCGCTCCCACTCCTGGATGCCGACCAGGCAGCTGATCTCGAGGCCTTTGACGAAGAGGATGTCCATGGAGCCGGGATTTGGGATTCGGGATTCGGGATTCGCTTGAAGCAGGAGCGTGCCCGGGCCGGGCGGGGACGCTGGTTGGAGGATACGACAGTGGTGCTTGAAGCGACTGCTTCCACGCTCGCGTTACAAGGAGAACACGGTCGGATGACGGCGTCGGTAGTCGCCGCGTCCTGCGGCTACGAATCCCGAATCCCGAATCCCGAATCCCGGCTCTCCATGACGGGCTGCAGGCTCCCCATCTCCCACCGCGCCCGCACCGTCAGCGGGCCGTCGCTGCGCTGGCCGGCGGCCAGGCGCAGGGCGCCGGCGAAGGCGATCATCGCGCCGTTGTCGGTGCAGAGTTCGGGCGGCGGGAAGGCCAGCTGCCAGCGCTGCGCCTGTGCCATGGCCTCAAGTCGCAGGCGCAGGCGGCGGTTGGCGCCGACGCCGCCGGAGACCACGAGGCGACGGCAGCGGGTCTGGCGCAGGGCGCGCTCGCACTTGGCTGCGAGGGTGTCGACCACGGCCTCCTCGAAGCCGCGCGCGATGTCGGCGCGCGCCTGCGCGCCCTGGTCGGAGTCGCGCCAGGCCAGCAGCACCTGGGTCTTGAGGCCGGAGAAGCTGAAGTCCAGGCCCGGGCGATCGAGCATCGGGCGCGGGAAGCGGTGGCGCTGCGGATCGCCCAGTTCGGCCAGTCGCGCCAGGTTGGGGCCGCCGGGGTAGGGCAGGCCCATCAGCTTGGCGGTCTTGTCGAAGGCCTCGCCGGCGGCATCGTCCAGGGTCTGGCCCAGCAGGCGGTAGCGTCCGATGCCGTCGACCAGCATCAGCTGGGTGTGGCCACCCGACACCAGCAGGGCCACGAAGGGCGGCTTGGGCGCATCGGGCGCCATCAGTGGCGCGAGCAGGTGGCCTTCCATGTGGTGCACCTCGACCGCGGGGATGCCCAGCCCCCAGGCCAGGGCGCGCGCGAGCGCCGCACCCACCAGCAGGGCGCCGACCAGGCCGGGGCCGGCGGTGTAGGCGATCCCGTCCACCTCGGTCAGATCGAGCCCGGCCTCGGCCAGGGTTTGTCGCAACAGCGGTACGGCCTTGCGCACGTGGTCGCGACTGGCCAGCTCCGGCACCACGCCGCCGTAGGCCGCGTGCAGGGCGATCTGGCTGTAGACGCGCTGTGCCAACAGCCCGTGCCGGGTGTCGTACACCGCCAAGCCGGTCTCGTCGCAGGAGGGCTCGATGCCCAGCACCCGCATGGGCGGGAAGCGCTCCGGCGCGGCTTGGGATGCGGATTCATGGACTTGCAAGCGAAAAAGGATGCCGCGTATCATACGCGGCTCGCCCGAGGAGACGGGCACCCACAGCCACCGGAATCCCCATGCCCAGCGTCAAAGTCCGCGAAAACGAGCCGTTCGAGTTTGCCCTCCGTCGCTTCAAGCGCACCTGCGAGAAGGCCGGCGTCCTGGCCGAGACCCGCAAGCGCGAGTTCTACGAGAAGCCGACCCAGGAGCGCAAGCGCAAGGCGGCCGCCGCGGTCAAGCGCCACCTTCGCCGCGTTTCGCGCGAATCGACCAAGCGCCAGCGCCTGTACTAAGCGGCGCGGCACCCCGTCTCCCTGAAAGCCGGCCGGTGGCACACCGGGCCGGCTTTCTGCGTTTCTGCCGATCCGAATTCACCGCAATCCACAGGAGTCCGACGATGTCCCTCAAGACCCGCCTGTCCGACGACATGAAGGCCGCCATGAAGGGCGGCGACAAGACCCGCCTCGCCGTCATCCGCCTGATCCAGGCCGCGATCAAGCAGCGCGAAGTGGACGAGCGCATCGAGCTCGACGACGCGGCCGTGCTGGCCGTGCTGGAAAAGATGACCAAGCAGCGCAAGGACTCCATCAGCCAGTTCGAGGCCGCCGCGCGCGAGGACCTCGCCGCGCAGGAGCGCTTCGAGCTCGGCGTGATCGAGGCCTACCTGCCGGCCAGGCTGGGCGAGGCGGAGATCCTCGCCGCGATCGACGCCGCCATCGCTGAGACCGGCGCCGCCGGCCCGTCCGACATGGGCAAGCTGATGGCCGTGCTCAAGCCGCGCCTCGCCGGCCAGGCCGACATGGGCAAGGTCTCGGGGCTGGTGAAGGGGCGGTTGGCGCCTTAGAGCCGGGATTCGGGATTCGGGATTCGTCAGGAGCGTAAGCTTGCACCCCTTACCTCCTCGCGCCATGCGGACTCACCGGTGGGCCAAGGCCCACCCTACGGAGCGTCTGGTATCCGGGTGCGGGCTCCTGCTTGAGCGAATCCCGAATCCCGACTCCCGAATCACGGCTTCATAGCGAATCCCGGCTCCCCCGTGTCCCGCATCCCCGACGCCTTCATCGACGAGCTGCTCGCGCGCACCGACATCGTCGAGCTGATCGGGGCGCGGGTGCCGCTGAAGCGGCAGGGGCGGGAGTTCTCGGCGCGCTGTCCGTTCCACGACGAGCGCAGTCCCAGCTTCACCGTCAGCCCGAACAAGCAGTTCTACCACTGCTTCGGCTGCGGCGCGCACGGTTCGGCGATCAAGTTCCTGATGGAGTACGACCGCCTCGAGTTCCTCGATGCGGTGGAGGAGCTCGCCCGCCGCGCCGGCATGGAGGTGCCGCGCGAGACGCGCCAGCGCAACCAGCAGGGCGACTTCCAGGCCCTGCTGGACACCTGCGCCGCGGCCGCGGGGTTTTTCCGCGATCAGCTGGGTCGCACGCCGCGCGCGCAGGATTACCTGCGCCGGCGCGGACTGGATGCGGCGGTGATCGAGCGCTATGCGATCGGCTACGCGCCGGCCGGCTGGGATGGGCTGAGATCGGCGCTCGCGACCGACCCCGGCAGGCTCGCGCTGCTGGACAAGGTAGGCCTGCTGTCGAAGAGCGACAGCGGCAAGGTCTACGACAAGTTCCGCGACCGCATCATCTTCCCCATCCACGACCGGCGCGGGCGCGTGATCGCCTTCGGCGGGCGCGTGATCGAGAAGGACGATTCGCCCAAGTACCTCAACTCGCCCGAGACGCCGCTGTTCCACAAGGGGCGCGAGCTGTACGGGCTGTGGCAGGTGCGCCAGGCGCACGCGAAGATCCCGCGCCTGATCGTGGTCGAAGGCTACATGGACGTGGTGGCGCTGGCCCAGTACGGGGTCGATACCGCGGTCGCCACGCTCGGTACCGCGACCACGCCGGACCATGCCGAACTGCTGTTCCGCAACGCCGCGGACGTCTACTTCTGCTTTGACGGCGACCGCGCCGGGCGCGGCGCGGCCTGGAAGGCGCTGGAGGCGGTACTGCCGCGCCTGCGCGATGGGCGCCAGGCCTACTTCCTGTTCCTGCCCGAGGGCGACGATCCGGACAGCCTGGTGCGGCGCGAGGGCGCCGCTGGTTTCGATGCGCAGCGGCGCCGCGCGACGCCGCTGTCGGAGTTCTTTTTCGCCGAGATGTCGCGCGACATCCAGCTTGCCAGCCTGGATGGCAAGGCGCGCCTGGCCGAACGCTGCCGTCCGCTGCTGGCGCAAATTCCCGACGGTGCCTTCCGCGACCTGATGTCGCAGCGCCTGGCGGAGCTCAGCGGGGTCGGCCTGCAGGCGCAGCCCGCCTCTGCCGGGCCCGCGGCCACGGCGCCGCGCGGCAGCGCACCCGCGGCGCGCAGCAGTCTGGTGCGAACGGCCATCGCGCTCTTGCTGCAACGCCCCACGCTGGTGCACTGCGTGCCGGATGGCTATGCCTTCGGCGAGCTGCAGCAGCGCGGCGTGCCCCTGCTGGTGGAGCTGATCGAACTGATCCGGCAGCGTCCGGGCATCGCCCTCGGCGCGATTCTTGAGCACTTCGAGGGCCGTGCCGAACTTCCCGCGCTGGAAAAGCTGGCCGTGGCCGACCTCCTCACGCCGCCGGAGCACTGGCAGCCGGAAATGACCGGCGCGGTGCTGCGCCTGGAGCTGGAAACCCTGCGCCAGCGCCACGCCGTGCTGGCCGCGCGGCTCGATGCGGCCGGGACCGTGGCCGCACTGGGGGCGACCGAGCGCGCCGAGTTGCTTGGTACCCTCGGGCGTATCCGCGCGCTGGAGGGTGAAATCGCTCGCTTGGCACGCGCGCCGGCGCCCTGAAGCGCGACACGCCTCCCGCTTTGCACCACAAAAGCGCCAGACCCAGATGACACAGCTCAGGCGCTGCGGTAAGTTGGGCATCTAAGGAGCCTGATCCGAAAGGGATTGTTCGGACCACTGCCGCTCCGTCAACGGGGGGCTTCGACCGTCCGGTCGAACCAGATGGGAGGTAACGCGATGCGCAGAATGATTCCGGCGACCCTGCTCGTGCTGCTGCTGACCGCTTGCGGTGGCGGGCGCGAGGACAAGGCAGTGCAGGCGTGCGAGCAGGCCGTCAAGGAGCGTATGGCCGACCGCGCCTACACCCTCGATGCGGCCGACATGAAGGCCAAGGCCAAGCCCGAAGGCGAGGACATGGTCCACATCCAGACCACGATCGTGTTCGATCCCGGCCTGCCGCGCGAGGTCAAGCAGACGATGGACTGCAAGGCGCGCTTCGTCGGCGGCAAGGACCTGCCCGACGTGGTCTCGCTCACCTTCACCTGGTGAGACCCGCCCCGCGCGCGGCCGCGTTCGCGCGCCGCCGCCGCGCTATTCGAAGCGCAGGTGCTTGACCGACTTGCCGTGTCGACGGATCAGGCGCAAGGCCTCGATCCCGATCTGGATGTGTGATTCGACGAAGTTGGTCGTCACGACCTTGTCGCTGGCCTCCGTCTTGACGCCTTCCGGAACCATCGGCTGGTCCGAGACCAGCAACAGCGCGCCCGACGGAATGCCGTTGGCGAAGCCGACCGAGAAGATCGTCGCGGTTTCCATGTCGATGGCCATGCAGCGCGTCTTGCGCAGGTAGGCCTTGAAGTGGACGTCGTGCTCCCAGACCCGGCGGTTGGTGGTGTAGACCGTGCCGGTCCAGTAGTCGTGGTCGAGGTCGCGGATCATGGTCGAGACCGCGCGCTGCAGGGCGAAGGCCGGTAGCGCGGGCACCTCGGGCAGCAGGTAGTCGTTGCTGGTGCCTTCGCCGCGGATCGCTGCGATCGGCAGGATCAGGTCACCCAGCAGGGTCTTCTACTTCAAGCCGCCGCACTTGCCGAGGAACAGCACCGCCGCCGGCTTGATCGCGGACAGCAGGTCCATGACCGTGGCGGCATTCGCGCTGCCCATGCCGAAGTTGATCATGGTGATGCCGTCGGCCGTGGCGCTGGGCATCGGGCGGTCGCGTCCGAGCACCTCGGCGCCGGTCAGGCGCGCGAACTGGTCGACGTAGCCGCCGAAGTTGGTGAGCAGGATGTGCTGCCCGAAATTCTCGAGGGGAACGCCGGTGTAGCGCGGCAGCCAGTTGGAAACGATCTCGTTCTTGTCTTTCATGGGCCGCGATTATGGCATCGCCCGCGCCTCGCGCGCGGCGCGCGCGCGCTCCTCGCGCAGCCAGTCGCGCAGCCAGCCGGTCTCGCGATCGATCAGCCAGCTGCCGAACAGGGCCAGCGCGGAGAGCAGCACCAGGCCGAGGTTGGCCAGCACCATCACGCCGCCGGAGGCCGTGGGATCCTCCTCGAGCAGGAACACCACCGGGAACATCAGCAGGAACAG